>JBDUDE010000824.1:0-7618 GCA_040003105.1 Mucilaginibacter sp.
GCGCCGAAACCTTCCCATTCCGGGTTATTGTTTATCAGTCGTACCACGGTCTGCAAAATTTCCGGGTGCCTGCCTATGGCTAAAATTTTTGTTTTCATGTTTTTTAAAGAAGTCCGAAAGTCGGTAAAGTCTGGAAAGACCGAAGTAAAAAACATTCCGCATTCGACATTCCGACTTTCGCAATTCTTATTTTTAACTTAAAATTCCATCGGTACTTCCATCAGCAAAAACTCGGCATCGGTTTCGGCGGTGATGCTGAATTTATCGGTGTCCCATATGCCGTAGCCATCGCGGGTGTTTAGCAATTGGTCGTTAACCTTTACGTCGCCCGATAAAACAAAAACATATACCCCGTTTCCTTTGCCTTTTATAGTATAATCTGTGCTAATGCTTTTATCAAATTTGCCCAGGTGGAACCAGGCGTTTTGATGTATCCAAACACCCTCATCATCCGCGTTTGGCGAAAGTATTTGCTGCAGCTTGTTGTGCCTGTCGTCAAGGTCCAATGTAATCTGGTCGTAACGGGGCTCAACATTCTTTTTGTCGGGATATACCCATATCTGCAAGAATTTTACGCGTTGTTCCCTGTCTTTATTGTACTCGCTGTGGTAGATGCCCGTACCAGCGCTCATGGCCTGTATGTCGCCATTTTTTATAACAGCTACATTGTTCATGCTGTCTTTATGTTCCAGGTCGCCCTCAAGCGGTATGGAGATAATTTCCATGTTATCATGCGGGTGTTTGCCGAAACCCATGCCTGCATCAACGGTGTCGTCGTTTAAAACGCGCAACGCGCCAAAGTTCATCCGCTCCGGGTTGTAGTAGCTCGAAAAACTAAATGAGTGATAACTGTTAAGCCAGCCGTGGCTTGCATGCCCGCGGGTTTCGGCTTTATGTAATACTGTATGTGCCATGGTGATTGTTTCCTTTTCTATTTTGATACATCAAAGGTACGGTGGTTGCAAAGGCATTACACATGATGTAGGTTAAGAAATGAATTGACACGAATGGTCACGAATTGAATAAGCACGAATGGTCACGAATTTTTTCGAATTACACGAATTAAAAAAATGAAGAAACAAATATCCCTTGGTCACTTCAACTATCGAAGCAGATTAGTAAAAATTCGCTCAATTCGTGAAATGCGTGTTTAATTATTTCTTTTTAATCAAACTGCTTCGCATCCTGCTAAAAAATTCGGGTGTTACCCCAATGTACGATGCAATTTGTTTCTGCGGCAGATGGTCAATAAGCGGAGGATAACGTTTACAAAAGATACCGTACCGCTCCTCGGCCGTAAGACTCATATTGTCTACTATCCGTTGCTGGTTAGCTACCAGGGAGTTTTCGGTAAGAATACGAAAAAAGCGCTCGAATTTGGGCACTTCGTGGTACAGTTTTTCCTGGTTGATTTTTGACAGGATAATGGCTTCGGTACCTTCCAGCGCCTCGATGTTAAGGATGCCGGGCTTCTGCGATATAAGGCTATACATGTCGGCAATCCACCAGCCGGGCGGAGCAAAACTCAGTACGTGCTCGATGCCATTTTTATCAACCGTAAACCCACGCAAACAGCCATCGGTTACAAATACAGAGTTACGGCATATTTCACCCTCGTTAAGCGTGAACTGTTTGCGTTTGATGTGGATGGGCTTAAGGTGCGAAACAAAAATCTCCCGCTCTTTGTCGTCCAGGCGAATGTATTTTGAGATGTTGTTGAGCAATAAATCAAACGGCATAATCTGTTTTATAAAATGGACTTAATAATTATGTTACTTGCCCCGGGAAATAATCAAGCAGAAAAAACTTAATATTATTAACCTGCAATTTAACTATATCATAACATAATATTGAATAACAGGCAATAATGACAGGGTAGCTTTGCGGTATAAATTTTAGCAATAACACTCAAAAATGCATTCAGCAATTTTAAGCGTAAAATTACTAAAAACAGGCATATTTGTTTTACTTTTTATTAGCCCCCTAATAGTTTTTTCACAATCAGCCCCCCTGCCAAACGCATTTGCGCATAACGATTACACCCACAACCGCCCGCTGTTTGATGCTCTCGAAAATGGATACACCAACATTGAGGCCGATGTATTTTTAGAAGGTAATGATTTAATTGTTGGCCATATTAACCCCTTTTTCAGGCTAAGCAAAACGCTTGAGTCGCTGTATTTAAAGCCTTTGGCCCGGCATATAAAAAATAATGGCGGCGAGGTTTACAAAGGATATACCGAACCCGTTATTTTAATGATTGACATAAAAACCCGGGCCTATAACACTTACGCCGCTATCGAAAAAGTGCTTGCCCATTACAGTAACATACTCACATCGTATGACAATGGCGTAGTTATAAAAAAACAGGTTACTGTTGTGCTCTCGGGACATAAACCGTACAAAATGCTAAAGGCTGAACAAACTCGGCTGGCGTTTATCGACGAGGATCTAACAAAATCAAAACAGGACACCACCTCGGCAAATGTTTACGAACTATCAAGCTGTAAATACTCAAAAATTTTGCGGTGGACCGGCCAGGGCAAATTCCCCGATGAACAGCGAGCCAGGCTGTGTGCTTATGTAGCAATGGCGCATAAATTCCGAAAAAAGGTAAGGCTTTGGGCCTCGCCCGAAAACGAACAAGTTTGGAATGAATTACTAAATTGCAAGGTTGATTTGATATGCACTGATAAACTCGCAGCGCTCAAAGATTTTTTGCTATCGCGATTCCCGCGCAGGGAAAACCCGGCGATGATGATAACCAACAACACAAAATAACAACCTAAGTTTTCAGCGTTTTCTGCTCGTTTTGCAGCATAATCAGGGCCTTTGCAGCACGTACCTTACGGTTGTCCCCCTGTTTGCCGAACCTATCCAATCGCAATAACCATGTTTGTATGATTTTGACAGGCCTTCGAAAAAGGCTTTAGCTTTTACATCCGTAGCAAGTAACGCTTCAGTTCGGCAGGTGTTCCTTCTATGTGTTCGCGTTTTTTAAGCATGTTTTTAGATGTGAGACGTGAGATAAATTAATGAAGAACACGAATTTCACGAATAAAGCGAATTTTCACTAATCTGCTTTAGTCTATTTGTTTTTTCAATTCGTGAAATTCGAAAAAATTCGTGACCATTCGTGTCAATTCAATTTTCCTCATCAAATTAAAAATGCTTTCCAATAAGTTTTTCCCCAGTTGCCCCAGTCTTTCATGGCGCTGTCGAGCGTTTTGATTAAACCCTTATTATCGGTCGGTTTACCTTTTTTAGGTGGCGTCAGTGTCTTGTCATCCAGCACTTTTTCGGTTACTTTAGTGGCAAACCAGGTGATATTTTCGTGCGGCAGGGCCACGCCCAATATCATGCCCGGTAAACCGGTGAATGATTCAGGTCCGCCCGGCGTCGGTATCCTTTCTGTATAAAAAGCCACTACGTAAACAGAATCGAGGATAATTGCGTTTGCACGGCGGCACATAAAACCGGCAATTTCGCGCGTTTCATCAGTTATTTTCCAGTTAATTTTCCGGGTGCTGTCTTTTACCAAGAAAGTTGCTTCAAAAACTGATTTCTGGTTTACGAACGTACCGGAGCTAAAGTCAGTAAAGATGATGTTATTTTGATTTACCATAGCGTTATCGCTAAAGAACATCCTGTTTTCCTCGGCCTCTCCGGGTACAAATTCAGTGTGGGCATCACTAAAACTCAATGTGCTTTTAAGCTTCTTAAATTGCGGTTGACTTTTGCGGTATGAATCATAAGCCTGCTCAAGCCAGCTATCGTCTTTATATTCATCAACCTGTTTCTTCAACAGGGCGAACATGTTCACCGATTTTTCATACTCAATTACACCGGAGTTGGTGAAGTGGGCGTTTTGCGCAAATGCCGAAGTTATACCGAGGAGCAAAGCGCTTAATAGGGTTATTGATAAAATTTTCATCTTCATTTTATTTTTTTGCGCCCATGGCATTCATACTGTTAAAGTTCCAGGTCACGGTAAACATAAAATATCTTTTAATAGTGGTGTAACTGTTCTGCTGCAAATAGTTTCCATTTACCGAACGGCTAAAGCCTATGTTCTGGTTCAGCAGGTCATTACCTGTTAGCGCCAGTTTCAAGTCGTCGTTCTTAAAAAATGTTTTAACTATGCTGGCGTTAAGCACGGTCTTTTTAAGATCCTTATCAAAGGTCTGTGTTTTTGCGGTATATTCATAGCTCACATCGGAGCCTACCTGGAATTTCCCCGGCAGGTAAAAGTTAACATTACCATCACCACTAAAGCCCCTGCCATTATTATTGATATTGGTAAGCAACGACGATTTACTGAAGGTATAACTTGGCCCTGCCGCAAGCGAAATGTCATATTTCTTTTCTTTGTACTTTGACAACCTAAGCCTGGCGGAATAAGTGTTGTAGTTTGTCCTGTTCAGCGCATCATTTGATATACTGTACGAAGTGCTGCCATTAGCGCTCGCCTGAACTCCTGCGTTTATATCCAGGAAGCCAATTTTCTTGTCGTAATATGAGTTTACATTGAAATTAAAGGGGGTTTTGTTGCTCAAGTTTGAATAGCGTGTAACGGACTTGCCGGTAAGGAAGTTAGTTGTGACGTCGCTGATGATAGGACTGCTGGTGAACGAATAATTCGCAAAAATATTAAAGGACTGGTTGGTAATAACCTTATAAGAGTAATACGAGGCGCTAAACCTATTCCTGAATGATGGTGTTAAATTCGGGTTACCCACCACAAAGTTATTTGGGTTGCTGTTATCTGCAACGGGCTGTATTTGGTTCAGGCTTGGCTGCGCAGACGTACCGTAATAATTAAAGTGCAGCGACTCCTGTTTGCCTAACTTGAATTGCAGATAAGCCTGGGGCTGCCAATTGATGAAATTACGTTTAAACGGAATGTTTTTAACCCGATTCAGCTGGTCGAAATTTACGCTTGATACTTTAGTGCCGAAATTAAATGTAGTTACTTTAGATTTTAAATTAAAAATAGCGCCGACCTGGTTTGAGATCTCATTAAGCCGGTAATCGCTGCTAAAGGTGGTGTCCAAAGCATTATAAACATTTGGAGCCGACTGGTTATATGATTTCAGGTCGGAAGTGCCATGGCTTATTTTGAAAGCATAATTTGCTATAACCGAAAAGCTTTTACTTAACGGTTCTGTATAAGTAGCGTTAGCGGTAACCTCGGAGGCGTGCGAACTGCTGACTTTTCGCTGGTCAGTCGTCGCCGTACTGTCAATAGAGCCGGCGGCGTTATAGAAGTTCTGGTGATAGTTAAGGATACCATGTGAGTCAGTCTCATTGGAGTTGCCGAATATATTTAACGAAAATGTACGGCCTTTTTTCTTGAACTTTTTGGTATAAAAAACACTCGCATCAAATATCTTTCCATCGGTATTGTTATTTACGGCGCGGTCGGTGGCGTTCACTTTTGCGCCGTCTTCATATTGGCTCAACTCATTATAGTTGCTGAGGCTTTGGCCATGCTTCAATGTCGCATCGAACATTATTTTGAGGGTCTGGGTGGTGTCGAGTTTTATCGTAAACATTCCGTCGAGCTTTTGGCGGAAAGCATAATTATGATACCTCCTATCCGAATTGCTGTTTAATATGCCCTGCGGCACAGCATTCTGGCTTTGGGTATTTTCGGTGCCATCTACAGCCAATGAGCCAATCTTGTAGTTTAAGTTAAGCGTTTCATTGTCCTTGTTGAGCTTGGTATCATAGTGAACGCCTCCGGTACGCGCAAGCGGTATGCCCTGGCCGCTGTATTGACCGCCCCACGAGTCGAGGCCATCATCGCTCCCGCCACCGCTCATAAAAAACATCATGCCGCCATCGTCACCAAACTCAACGTTCGCCCCCATAGTGCCTAATTTTTGGCTATCGTCCCAACCCAAACCTACTTTGCCATTATTGCCGGTTATTGCATAGGCTGAGAGCTTTGTTTTGCCTTTAAATCGGTTAAATAAGCCCGTTCCCTGGTAATAACCATCAGAACCTACACCACCTTCTACTTTACCGAAATAGCCGTTCTTTTTGTCTGCCTTCAATTGTATGTTAATGGTCTTAGTCTTTTCGCCGTCATCAATGCCGGTAAAGGTGGCCTGGTCGCTTTTCTTGTCGTATAGCTGTACTTTATCAACCATATCGGCGCGCAGGTTTTTGGTTACCAGCGTAGGGTCATCGCCAAAAAACTCTTCACCATCAACTAATACTTTTGGCACGGTTTGCCCCTGGGCAGTAATTTTGCCATCCTTGTCAACCTGTATGCCGGGCAATTGCTTCAACAAATCTTCAACCGTGGCGTTGGGCTGTATCTTAAATGCGCGCGGGTCGAATTCCGTGGTGTCGCCTTTTATTTTTATGGCGGCGCGGGTACCTTTTATTATTACGTCGGCCAGCAGCTTTGATTTTAACAGCATCTTCAGCTTTCCAAAGTCGTGTGCGGTGTTAACCGAATCCAGGGTAAAGCGTTCTACATAATCGGCATACTCAGGGTAGGTAACCAGCAGTATAAATTTTCCTTTTTTAAGGTTGCCTATTGAAAATGTACCGGCAGCATTTGCCCGTGTAAATTTTACCAGCGTCGAGTCTTTTTCGTTTAATACGCTTACAACTGTGTTGGCCAGCTTAGCGTTTGTAGTGGTATCGGCAACGGAGCCCTTAACAGTGTAAGGGTTTTGAGCGAGTGCCGAAAACGATACCAATAAACAGAAAGTTAAGAGCGTAATTGTGAATTTCATATGTTAGGTTTATCGAAACTAAAATATAACTAAAATCTTAGTAATCGAAAATATTAACATAAATTAACACTTCTTATTGTGTAAACAATGCAATCGAATTGCAATTAACTTATTTACAGGCAGTTAATTTATTTAACAAGCAGTTTTGCAAAGGCCAGGCTATCACCGTTAAAGGCATTAAAGTCGGTGATGTGGTTAATTCCGTTCACTTTTGCCTTGTCGCTATGTTGCCAAAACGCCCATTTTGTTGTCTTTGCGACATTTAATTTAGGTTGATAGTAGTGGGCTATCCACAATGTGTAATCGTCAAAATACCCCTGCAGGTTATCCTGGTAAAATTTCACACCGGAATATATCACCGGTTTTATTTTTGTTTTCATCTCAACCTGTTTTAAAAACGCCTTTAACTCCTCACGCATTTTGGCGGGGGCCACACCGTTCAGTTCCTCAACATCTACCGCCATTGGCAAATCGCCTTTCTCGGTTTTTACATTTTGCAGAAAAAACACAGCCTGCCATTTACCGCTGGCCCTTGGCCTGAAATAATGGTAGGCTCCGCAGATGATACCTGCCTTAGGCGCCTCTCGCCAGTTACGCTGAAAATAAGGGTCCGCCAGCACCACACCCTCGGTAGCTTTTATATAGGCGAAGGTGATATGCACCTCATCTTCGTGCATGGCTTTTACCCGGCGCCAATCTATCTTGCCTTGATAAGATGATACATCGATGCCATGAATGGTATATTTATCGGGGATGCGGATGTTGAAGCTCTTGTAAGTGCGGTAATGCGGGTCGTGGCCAATATCGCGTACCCAGCGCCAGGTTGAGGTAAAGGCTTTGATAACATAGCCATAATAAAAAGGCGA
>JBDUDE010000894.1:0-7617 GCA_040003105.1 Mucilaginibacter sp.
ATTATTGTTCTAAAAGGCGACGGGTCAAACCTGCCGTAATCGCCAAAAACATAAAATTGATCCAGGTAAATATCGGTTAAGCCGGTACGCTCGGATGCTACCCGCAGTGCTGCGGTGTTTAAGTCTTCATCAACCCTGATAAAGCCGCCCGGCAAGCCGAACAGGCCCGTACGTTTATACTCAATCAGTAAAATCTTTAACTGGTTGTCGTGAAAGCCAAATATAACGGCATCTATGGCTATATTTTTCAAAAAGCCCTCGCCTGTCGCGTCAGTTTCTTTTGTACGATGAATGTCCGCCATGTAACATTTGAATTTTAAAAATCAAATACTATTGATAATGTCAAATTAAGCGATTATTATTGTAACATAATGTTACAATAATAAAAATTGTTTGTTTCGCCCCCAATTAACCTCTAAATCGTCTTTTATGAAACGTCAACTCTTATTGCTTTGCGCTGCCTTGTTTTTTACTTCGGCATTTGCACAACCCGGTACCAACAAGGTGACCATTAGCAACGGTACGCTGCAGGGCACTTTTAACAGTGCTACCAATATACACAGCTTTAAAGGCATACCCTATGCGCTGCCGCCGGTTGGCGATTTACGCTGGAAAGAACCACAGCCACCCGCTAACTGGACCGGCGTACGCAATGCCGACCATTTTAGCCACATGCCCATGCAAAAGCACGTTTTCAGTGATATGATTTTCCGCGCTGACACCATGAGCGAGGATTGCCTGTACCTTAACGTTTGGACACCAGCAAAAACCGGGAAGGAAAAGCTACCGGTACTGGTGTATTTTTATGGCGGCGGATTTTCGGCTGGCGATGGCTCCGAAGCGCGTTATGACGGCGAAAGCATGGCTCAAAAAGGTATCGTAACCATAACTATCAACTATAGGCTGGGCATATTCGGCTTTTTCTCCCATCCCGGCCTAACAGCCGAATCGGCACACCAGGCATCCGGCAATTATGGTTTGTTGGACCAAACTGCCGCGTTAAAATGGGCGAAAGCTAATGTTGCAACCTTTGGTGGCGATCCTGATAAAATAACCATAGCGGGTGAATCAGCGGGTTCAATAGCGGTGAGTGCACAAATGGTGTCGCCTTTATCGCGTAACTTAATCGCTGGCGCTATTGGCGAGAGCGGCGCTATGATAAAGCCTACCCTGCCTGCTATACCCCTGGCCGACGGTGAGAAACATGGCGTGGCATTTGGCGAAAAAAACAACGCAAAAACCATAAGCGATTTAAGGGCAATGACCGAAACCCAATTGCTTGATGCTGCATCAAAACCTGGCGCCTGGCAGCTATCAGCCACTATAGATGGATACTTTTTACCAAAATCGCCTGCTGAGATTTTTGCCGCCGGCGAGCAGGCACATGTACCCTTACTGGTTGGCTGGAACTCGGCCGAAATACCTTACCAGGCATTTACGGGCGGCGACATGCCAACCCCGGAAAATTATGCTAAAAAGGTAAAACAGCAATACCCTAATGATGCTGACGAAGTTTTAAAACTGTATCCCGGCGCGTCACAGGATGAAGTGATAAAATCGGCCACCGCATTGGCCAGCGACAGGTTTATTGTCTACAGCACCTGGAAATGGGCCGACCTGCACAGCCAAACCGGCGCCGGTCCTGTTTACCGGTATGTGTTTTCAACGCCACGCCCCCCCGAAGTAAAACCATCGCCAAATAAAAGCCCGATGCCACCTGCAATGGTTGGCGCATCACACGCATCTGAGATTGAGTTTGCCATGGGCAACCTGCCGTACGATAACGTTTATGCCTGGACGCCTGATGATTATAAAGTATCGGTAACCATGGAAAACTACTTTGCCAACTTTATAAAAACCGGCAACCCCAACGGCAAAGGCCTGCCAAAATGGGAACCAAACACAAAAGGCAGCGCGGTTAAGTTTATGAATATAGATGTAAATACTAAATTGCAATCTGAAAGTGATAGAGGAAGGTATTTGTTCCTGGATAAGGCTTATACGAAGTAGATTTCCCCGCTCGTGAAATCTATTTTTAAAATAAACGCGGCCTTTTCATAGCGATGGTTTAAAACCCATCGCTATAATGAAATTTCACTGCCACACAGCGTTTAAATTAATAGTTACTAATTGTCTCTTTTAAGGCAAGAACATTATTTAACAATAATGTTCTTGACAACTTGACAAACAAATATTATATTTGATTTATTATGAAAACAATGTCAGTTGGCGAGTTTAAAACGCATTTTTCAGAAGTTCTCGAACAGGTTAAGGCTGGTGAAAAATTTGCAGTAACTTTTGGCAAGAAAAAGGAAATTGTGGGATATTTCACCCCAGAGATGCCGGAGAAGCCAAAGCGCAGGTTGGGTATTTTAGAGGGTAAGGTTAAATTTACATTTCACGATGATTTCGAAATGACCACAGAAGAGCTTTTGGGATTATGAACTATCTTTTGGATACCCATACTTTCATTTGGGCGATTTCAGAACAGGCAAAACTGTCTGTGAAAGCGAAACAAGCAATTGACAATTCCAATAACTCTATTTTTGTTAGTTCGATTACGTTTTGGGAGATTGCCTTAAAATTTTCAATAAATAAGTTTGGTATAGAAGGAACTTCACCTGACGTTCTACCTGAAATCGCAGTAACGATGGGGTTTCAACTAATTCAGTTGTCGCCCGAAGAAAGCGCATCAAGCCATAAGCTTACGCTATCCCCTCATAAAGACCCATTCGATAGAATATTAATTTGGCAGGCGATAAAGCGAGATTATACGTTTATTTCTAAAGACGCGCGGATAAACGAATATAAAAACGATGGCCTAAAGATTTTATGGTAATCATTTTCCCTCCCCCAACTTCTTCAACTGTTCAGCAGCGTATTCATTTTCAGGATTCAACTCCACGCACTTTTTAAAATTCTCCATTGCCAGCTTTTTATCGCCTAACTTCACATAGCCCTGTGCAAGGCAGTCATATGCATTTGAGTTATCCGGATTTAAGCTAACATTGAGTTTAAATATCTCAATGGCGTTTTGCGTATTATTCTGCATTAAAACAAAGCCGAATTTATTAAGATCATGCGTTGATAGGTTAAAACCGGGGTCTTTTTGTTTAAGGCTTTTCAAAACGGCAACCGCATGGTCAAACCCTTGTTTCATCAACTTGGCCCTGAATGCTTTGATTGAATAAGGTAAATCATATCCCTCACCAATCCATTTAACGGCCCAGGTAGTTTGTTTGCCTAAAAACAAGTCGATCACCTCTGGGGCGATGAACAAACCCCGGTATTCATGACTAAAATAAACAATACTTTCGCGGGTGGCCGGGAAAACAATATAAAATGCTTTAAATGCACCGTTATCACCCCAATGCCAAATCGCTTTTCCTTTTTCATTTTCCTGTATCCCAACACCCATCCCCCACCAGATATGATTGGTAGCTTCAATGGGTTCATGATCGAACCAATTGCCAGGTGTGGCTTTTTCAATCATCAGCTGCTGCGTTTCCGGTTTTAAACCTGTGCCGTTTACCAAAGCCTGCAAAAAAAGAGCGTAATCATGTGCGTTCGTAAGCAGGCTGTAAGCTGCGTTTTGGTCAGTGTGGCGTTTTACCTGTTGTGCGCTGTTGCCAAAGGCCGATACCGTATCAAACTTATTTGTCCATTCATAGCTGCTGCTGTTCATTTTCAACGGAACAAACACTTCTTCATTAACCAGTTCGTTTAAGTTTTTGCCTGTTATTTTCTCAACGGTACGTTGCAAAAAAACAAACCCTTCGCCCGAATAGGAAAAACAACTATCAGGCGGAAACATCAATTTGGCAGGGCCCCGCCTGCTCCAGTTTGGTAATCCTGTTTTATGGCTCAACACAATGCGCGCAGTAATTTTTTGGTAGCGCGGGTCTGCTTGGTCAAAATGGTCGTATTTACCAATATAGCTTAACAGCGGCTTGTCCAAATCAATCAAGCCACGATCGTAAAGGCGTAAAACCGCATAGGCAAATATGCACTTGCTCAAAGATGCGGCTTCGAATATGGTATTCGAAGTAACCTTTTGGTTGTTACCGTTTGCAATCGTCCCAAGGTTGTATACCTCTGATTTATTATCCTTTGTGTAGACAAGCTGCACGCCCGGAAGGTTTACGGCCTGGCTAATTTCAGCCAGACGGGCTGCTTTATTTTTATCCTGAGCTAAAACAAACGACGATAAGACTAATGAATATAAACCAAAGGTGATAAACTGTTTCATACGGGTTTGCTTTTCGTATATGACGTCCACCAGCATTAACTTGTTGCAATCGCCAGGGGATGCATGGGTTATTTAATAACCTTGTACCCCAGCCCGATATTAAACGTTACAAATACTGCGCTTTGCTTTTGGTTGGGGCTGTTCTGCAGTTTATAGCTATCAATCTTCCAGTCGCCGGCGTATGCATTGATGTAATATCCTGCCCGTATGCCGATGGGTATATTCCGCTCAATTTCGAAGCAATCCATTTTTTTGGTTTTTATTTTTATTAAAAAATCATACCCGGCACCCAGTTCAATGCCAAAATTTGGCTGCCAGAATGTTTTGCTCGATGTACTGTTTAAAAGCTCGTCGGTAAAATTATTGGTATTCTGTACCCGAGCTTCGTCCTCAACCTTTAGCATCGCTGCCGAAAAATTAACCCCGGCAAACGGGTAAAGCCTGTACGACGAACTGGACGATATGTTATAGCCAGCCCGCCAAAATAGCTGGTATTGGTTATATTTTACTTTCAGGTCGTTAACGGTCGAGCTGGCAACTGGCGTAAAACCTATGCCATCTTCAAACAGCCAGTTTTTAAAAACATGGCTCATGGATGCGTTAATCCAGATGTTCGATTGGTTAATTGACGGAATTCCGTTGGCGTTGAGCGCGTTGTTTAGCTGACTGATATCACCCTTACGATAGGTGACCTGTATTTGCATTGCTCCCGCCGGGTTATGGTGCATCCAGCCATGGGTTTTAACGGTATCGCTGGTTTGGGCTATCACGGCGTTTGAGGTAAAAAGTAAGGCAAACAGGGCGACCAGGTAATTGATTTTTTTCATGAGATTGATGTTTATTACGAATGTATATTTGTTTTTTAACTAAGAATAAAACTTTATAATTCTTGTTTTAAATAACTTACGTATTTAAACAACTTACGGTTGTCTCATAAATGGCTAATTTTCATCAGCAGCATACCGTATCCCTGCAATCTCTCTAATCTTATCCAATGTCTCCATTAATAACAGGGTATCCGCAAAAGGAATAATATCGCTTTCCGTTAGGCCGCGTTTTAAACAATCATTAACATGTCGGGCCTCGTACTGGTAGCCAACCCCGCCTTCTTTTTCAACCGGGATAATCTCCCGGCTATTGACATATTTAGGGTAATACTCTATAGTTGCTGATGGTTCGTAAAATCTCGAAGTAAGCCTGATACGGCCTTCTGTTCCCGATATATCCGCCTCTGTTGCCATGTTTGACGAAAAGCTGGAAAACAGTTGGGCCATGGCGCCGTTGTTGTATTTAAACAAGATGGCGCATTGTTCGTCGACACCAGTTGTGGCCGGCGTCATACTGGCTTCAATAACATCCGGTTTACCTAATATGCTCATCGCCATAAAAACATTATAGATGCCTATATCCATCAGCGTTCCGCCACCAAGCGCCGGGTCAAACATCCGTGCCGGAATTGGCTGCTCAGGTTTAAACCCGAAGTTTATTAGCACTGACCTGATATCACCCAGCAGGCCCTGCCCTATCATCTCATGTGTTTTTTTGTAATGCGGATGAAACACTGTCCATCGGGCCTCCATCAAAAATAAGTTCTTTTCTTTTGCCAAATCAATCATGGCTTTAGCCTGGCGGGCGTTCATGGCAAATGGCTTTTCGCACAACACAGCTTTGTTGTGCTGCAGGCAAAGCAGTGTACTTTCATGATGCAGGTTATGTGGCGTTGCTATGTAAATTACATCGACCTCTGAATTTTCAACTAACGCTTCGTAGCTGTCGTGACGGTATTTTATGTCGAATTCATCTCCGAACTCCTCAGCAGTTTCCTGCGAACGTGAACCGATGGCAATTAATTCAGCATCAGCAACCAGTTTTAAATCTGCCGCAAACTTGTGGGCGATGCGTCCGGCGCCTATTATTCCCCAGCGAATTGTTTTCATGTTACGAAGATAGAATCAAGAAACAATAGTCAAGAATCAAGACAAAAAATAAAATATATTTACACGTTTACCTATTGCCTGTTAATTTCGGCTATTCTTATTCCCCAAGCTCTTTTAATTTCTTGTATCTTGTCCTATTGCATCTTGATTCTATTTCCCAATGTATCCCGAACTTCTCGCACATATAAAAAAAATCGTAAGCCTCACGCCAGTTGAAGAAGCATTATTGTGCGAAAATATCGAACTCAAAAAGTTAAAAAAGAAAGAGTTTCTGCTGGAAGCCGGTAAACACTGCCCGGGTAACTACTTCGTGGTAAAGGGATGCCTGCGCCTGTATATTATCAACAATAAATTAAACGAACAGATATTGCAGTTCGGTATTGAAAACTGGTGGATAGCCGACCAGGATAGCATAGCCAGTGGCCGGCCGGCAAATTGTTATATACAAGCAATAGAAGCATCGGAATTGTTGTTTTTGAGCGAGAAGCACCGGGCAATTTTGTGCGAACAAATACCACGCCTGGAAAGCTACTTCCGCATTATGATGCAAAGGGCCTACGTTGCCGCCCAACGCCGTATTGGCTTTATATTCAACCAAACCGAAGAAGAACGCTACCGCAGCTTTACCAGCCAGTTCCCGGGTTTTGTGCAGCGCGTGCCGCAATACATGCTGGCATCCTACCTCGGTTTTACGCCACAGTTTTTAAGCAGGTTAAGAGCAAAAAAGGTTTAATTTCTTAACCACGGTTCATTTTTTTGAAGGTGTTTGGTATGCAACTTTGCTTTATCAAAACATTAAAAAAATGAGCAACAGAATTAAAATCAACCAGGCAGAACCGGCAGCATACAAAGCCATGCTGGCTATGGAAAACTACATTGAAAGCACTGGCTTAAGCACCAAACACAAGGATTTGATTAAAATCCGCGCATCCCAAATCAATGGCTGTTCTTATTGTATCGACATGCATAGCCGCGATGCCCGCAAAACAGGCGAAACCGAGCAGCGCATTTATGGCCTTACTTCGTGGCGCGAAACGCCGTTTTTTGACGAACAGGAACGCGCCGTACTGGCCCTTACCGAAGAAGTAACGCTGATTAGCGGCAAGGTATCAGACGAAACCTACAACAACGCAGCTGCTTTGTTTGATAAAGCTTACTTAGCGCAGCTGATAATGGCCATCATTACCATTAACGCATGGAACAGGATTGGGGTGGCTACTAAGCTGGAGCCGGTGTTGCTATAAGCGGAGAACCAAGAGACAAGAGCCAAGAATCAAGACTGAAAAATAACGCACTGTGTTTTAAGTACATAAAGCTAAAAGCAAAAAATTTTTCTTAATTAAGTATTTTAGTCTATCTTTGCGACCTCATAAAAATCCTAACTGCGGAAGTGGCGTAATTGGTAGCCGCACCAGACTTAGGATCTGGCGC
>JBDUDE010000487.1:0-7570 GCA_040003105.1 Mucilaginibacter sp.
TTACCTTTGACAAAAGTAACAATTATGGCCCTTAATATCCAGGATATCTTAAATCGTTTACATATAAACGACATTAACGACGCATTTAGTACGGGCAGCACATGGGTAAGCAGCCCTGACGCCACTATAAAAGACATTATATCGCCAACCGACGGTAAAAAAATTGCGTCGGTAAAATTCGCTACCGCCGATAACTACAACCAGGCGGTTGAAGCAGCACAAAAAGCATTTATCAACTGGCGCACCATTCCCTCGCCAAAACGCGGCGAAATTGTTCGCGAAATAGGCAACGCACTCCGTACAAATAAGGAAGCCCTGGGTGCGCTTGTATCTTACGAAATGGGCAAAAGCCTGCAGGAAGGCTACGGCGAGGTACAGGAAATGATTGATATTGCCGACTTTGCCGTAGGGCTTAGCCGCCAGCTGTACGGCCTTACTATGCACAGCGAACGGGCGCAACACCGCATGTATGAGCAATACCACCCGCTGGGCATTGTGGGCATTATATCAGCTTTTAATTTCCCGGTTGCCGTTTGGAGCTGGAACGCCATGCTGGCCTGGGTTTGCGGCGATGTTTGCATCTGGAAACCATCCGAAAAAACACCATTAACAGCCATTGCCTGCCAGCACATAGCACAGGCGGTATTTAAAAAATATAACATAGATGAAGGCGTATCGTGCCTGGTTATCGGCGACCGCGAGATTGGCGAACTGATGGCAAATGACCCCCGTGTGCCGCTGGTTTCGGCAACAGGTTCAACCCGCATGGGTAAATCGATTGGTGCGGCTGTTGGTGCAAGGCTTGGCCGCAGTTTGCTGGAGCTTGGCGGAAATAATGCTATTATAATCACTGAAAATGCCGACCTGGATATGTCGCTAATCGGCGCAGTATTTGGCGCAGTAGGCACCGCCGGGCAGCGCTGCACCAGCACCCGCAGGCTAATCATACACGAAAGTGTTTATGATGCCTTTAAACAAAAGCTGGTAAAAGCCTACCAGCAAATCCGCATTGGCGACCCATTGAACGAAAATAACCACATGGGGCCACTTATTGATACCGATGCAGTTGCATTATATCTCGACTCTATTGAAAAATGCAAAGCCGAAGGCGGCAAGTTCATCGTTGAAGGTGGCAAGCTGGAGGGCGACAAATATGCATCGGGCTGCTACGTAAAACCATGCATTGCCGAGGTAAAAAATCATTACAAAATCGTTCAGCACGAAACCTTTGCGCCGATACTTTACCTCATTAAATATAAAGAGTTGGATGAGGCAATCGCCATGCAAAACGGAGTGCCGCAGGGCCTGTCATCAGCAATAATGACACAAAATTTGCGCGAGGCAGAACAATTCCTATCCTACAGTGGTTCTGATTGCGGCATAGCCAATGTGAACATCGGCACTTCGGGCGCCGAAATAGGCGGGGCGTTTGGCGGCGAGAAAGAAACCGGCGGTGGCCGCGAGTCGGGCTCGGATGCCTGGAAAGTTTACATGAGGCGGCAAACAAATACTATAAACTATTCAAAAACGTTACCCCTTGCTCAGGGAATTAAATTTGATTTATAAATATTCATAGCCCCACCTAAATCCTCTCCGCTGGTTAGCGGAAGGACTTTAAAAACTAAACGCGAGCGAAGCTAAAGTCTCCCCAACCGGGGGAGATTTAGAGGGGGCTTCAATCAATTAACAAAACAATGCATAAATTACGCACTTACTTCTTTACCCCATTTCTGCTTGGGGCTCTTTTCTTAACCCTAACCGCAACCGCGCAGCAAGCACCCAAACCGCCCGCCGATCCGCCAAAAAACTGGCACGCGCTCGATTTAAAAACCGACGGCTTTTATGGCATCAGCTTAAAGCAGGCTTACCTGTTTGTAAAGGGCAAGAAAAGCAAAGCCGTGATAGTTACCACTATCGATAGTGGCATTGATACCGCACAAAAAGATCTTGCCCCAATTTTATGGGTAAACCCTAAAGAAATCCCCAACAATGGCAAGGATGATGACGGCGACGGTTATGTTGACGACGTGCACGGTTGGGACTTTTTAGGCGGAAAAGACCGCAAGGTTGATTTTACCGAAACCACTGAAGAAGTAAGGCAATACAACAAGCTTAAAGGTAAATACATCTCGGTTACCACCGCTCCTGCCGGACAGGAAAAAGAGTTTGCTTATTGGGAAAAAGTAAAAATGACTTACGACAGCACCATGAGCAAAACCCTGCGCGAGGCTAAGGATGTGGGTTACGAGCTTAATATTTTATCGGCCACCAACCATTATATTAAAAGGGAGCTGAAATTAAAGTCGGACCAAACATTTACGATGGCCGACCTGGCTAAAATACACACCGCGAATGATACGGTAACACAAAGCAAAACTGTATGGGAATCGGTTTTCGGGCAAATAGGCGGAGCATCAGATAACGCAAAAGTGCTGAAGGACATTACTGAATACAATGCCAAGCTAAACAATAATATCACTCCCGATCTTGATGCCCGCGCACGCATAGTTGGCGACGACCCCGATGTTAATGATGGCAAACCTTACGGCAACAATGTGCTTAAAAATGACGACGCATCGCACGGTACCGGTGTAGCCGGACTGATTGGTGCAGTACGCAATAACGGTTACGGTATTGATGGTGTGGCCGATAACGTGCGTATCATGTCGATTAAAGCGGTGCCAAATGGTGATGAGTATGATAAAGATATAGCTAATGCCATTCGTTTCGCCGTTGACCATGGCGCCAAGATTATCAATATGAGCTTTGGTAAAAAATTGTCGCCGCATAAGGATTGGGTGGATGCCGCCTTTAAATATGCTGCCTCAAAAGACGTGCTGCTGGTGCAGGCATCAGGTAATGATAACGAAGATATGGATGCCAAACCCGAGTTCCCGAACGATACTTACCTGGATGGCTCAACTACCGATAACGTAATCAGCGTAGGCGCATCAGGCCCCAGGCCCGATACGCTGCTGGCCGCCACGTTCAGCAACTACGGCAAAAACAGCATTGATGTTTTCGCCCCCGGTGCCAAAGTAACCTCTATCGACACCGATGCCGAGTTTAATACAGCCGATGGCACCAGTTTTTCGGCCCCGATAGTTACCGGTATTGCCGCCCTCTGCCTGGAATATTATCCCGACCTGAGCGCCAAGCAGCTCAAACAAATAATTTTAGAATGCGCTACCCCGGTAAAAGGAGTAATGGTAAATAAACCCGGCACTAATACTAAGGTTGATTTTGGTACGCTTAGCAAAACAGGTGGTATTGTGAATGCTTACCGTGCATTGGAAATTGCTTCGAAAATGAAGGGGGAACGGAAGTAAGTTTGTAGTTTAGAGCGGGCAGTGAGACGTGAAATTTATTGATATGAATAAGACATTATTAGTTCTTGTGTGCATTTTCTGGTCAGTGCCTGCATTACTTGTTGCGCAGTCGATGAACTGTGAAAAGTTTAAGAACGGAAAATTCAGGTCAACTTTTGAAGGGCGTTCCATTGTTATCGAACGTTCGGGTACTATTCAAACAGAATATCTCACCGTTTTAAATGGTAAAACATTAAAGACGCCTATGGTAATGGTACTTAATGTAAAGTGGTTGAACGATTGTACATACACGCTAAGCCTAACCGCGGAGTCGCTGAAAAAGTATCCCAAATTTCCAAAGAACGCAGTAATTACCGTTAAAATAATCAAGGTTAACGAAAACTCCTATACGCAAAGCGCCACCGGAAATTTTAGTAATAAGGCCGCTGTTAGCGAAGTTTATAAGGTTGATTAATCTGCAAATTAGAATTATATCCAACAGTTTTTATCTTCTGGTTTATAACGAGAGGAGCGAAAGCCCAATCTGACACCACACTAGCCCTGTTAAAGCGAAGGATAGCATTCTACGCGGAGTTTGGTAGCTTTAACAGGGCTTTTCTTTTAATTTAAATTACCCAGAAAAAATTCCAGGCGGCATACTTATATGTCAACTTCTGAAGTCCCTTAAAATTGGTTTGCCTGCTGTGCCGTCGGCCCGCCCTTTTGTTTTTTATTTTATGCAACCTTTTCCTGGCGGGACACGTAACACGATTTAAGGATAAAATGAAAAAGGTGTTGATAATGACTTGGTTAGTGCTGCTGCTTTCTGCAGTGGGGGCCTTGTTTTGGTATAACGAATGGGTGTACCATTTGCCCACTCCAATCCCCCAAAACTATAAACCGGTAAGCCTGGGAAGTATTATTAAATTAAACACCCTGCTGGAAGCTGATCATACTAAACCGCTGTTTCTTCATTTCTTTAATCCTGATTGCCCCTGTTCAAAGTTTAATATTGCAAATTTCAAATCACTGGTAAAGTTATACGGCGACCGGGTAAAGTTTGTGATTGTGGTTATGAATAACAATCTTTATTCAGCCAAACAAATACAGGATAAATTGGATTTAGACCTGCCTGTTACATTCGATCCCTCGCTTGCCGTTTCGTGCGGGGTTTATTCTACACCGCAGGCTGCGTTGCTCGACCGGTACCACGTATTATATTATAGAGGAAATTATAACAGCAGTCGTTATTGTACCGACGAAAAAACGAGTTATGCAAAAATTGCGTTGGAGGGGCTGTTTCATAATCATCAGAAAATATCTTTTAATCAACTGGCATTAAGGGCATACGGTTGTCAACTGCCCAAATGTACCCAGTAATAACCTAACCTTGTTACTATGAGTATTCAACCGACAGCAATCAGTAAGCAAACCATCACTTTTCAAAATTTAATAAAAGAAAGGTCTGACAGGTTAATGAACTATTTCCTGGTGAGCCACTTTTTAGTTGGGCTGGCGTTGGCCATTTTTTATGATACGTGGCTGATTGCAGTTGGCGTAGGTGGAATTTCGCTGGTGGCCTACTATTCCGTAAAAATTGCCTTACCGCATTCCTCTTTATACCAGTATGTTTTAAGTATTGTATTGGGTATTTTTATGGCCCAGTTTATTTACCAGATGCACGGGCTGTTTGAAATGCATTTTTTTGCGTTTATAAGCAGCGCCATACTCATCACTTATCAAAAGTGGAGGCTTCAAATCCCGCTGCTGGTGGTGGTGGTAGTCCACCATGCCTCTTTAGGGTTTCTGCAAAATATTGGCTTTTCTGCCGTTTATTTCACACAACTTGATTTTTTTACCGTCCAGACCTTTATAATACATATTCTGCTGGCTGCTGCAATATTTTTTATCTGCGGGCTATGGGCCTACCAGTTAAAAAAATATAACGAAATTCTGATCCATCAATCTATCCAAATGGCTGAACTGCAGGAGCAGGCCAAACTTTCTATCGCGCATGAACGGGATGCCCTTGCAAAATCAAATCAACAGCTCAGAATATCAAACCAGGAGATGGAAAAGGCCAGGAATGAAGCGGACCAGGCCAACCAGGCGAAGAGTATTTTCCTGGCCACAATGAGCCATGAGATCCGCACGCCCATGAACGGTGTCATCGGGATGGCATCCTTATTAAATGAGACCAATTTAACAGACGAACAGCGGATGTATACCGGAACAATTACCACTTGCGGCGAAACGCTGATCAATGTTATTAATGATGTTTTGGATTTTTCTAAAATTGAATCAGGTAATATCGAGCTTGAAAGTATTGATTTTGATTTGCGCCATTGCTTAGAGGATGTAATTGATATTTTTAGCACCCGGGCAGCGCAAATAGGGCTTGAATTGTTCTATCAAATTAAGGAGAATGTGCCCCTGCAGATTGTTGGAGATCATTTACGCCTCCGGCAGATTTTAATCAACCTGGTGGGCAATGCCATGAAATTTACTGAAAGGGGAGAGATTTGCATTTTTGTATACGTACAAAAAATAAGCGCGGACGGAAAAGTTGAATTAAGATTTGACGTACGGGATACAGGTATTGGGATACCTGAAGATAAATTAAACCGCCTGTTTAAAGCATTCTCCCAGGTAGATTCATCTA
The DNA here is from genome assembly GCA_040003105.1 of Mucilaginibacter sp. Lineage (GTDB taxonomy): Bacteria > Bacteroidota > Bacteroidia > Sphingobacteriales > Sphingobacteriaceae > Mucilaginibacter. Next base: position 5,971 of record JBDUDE010000487.1, read on the forward strand.
CAACTCGAAAATATGGGGGTACCGGGCTGGGTTTGGCAATCTCCGAAAAACTCGTCGCACTAATGGGCGGGGGAATCAGTGTACAAAGTAAACCCGATAAGGGGTCAACCTTTTCATTTACGGTTATGACCATGCCCGGGACCAAAGTGCCGGAACCTTATGTGAACTATAACATGGCCGACATTGAAGGCGCACGAATACTGATAGTCGACGATAATTCAACTAATCTTACTATCTTAAACCGGCAGTTCGAACTTTGGAAGTTACAGCCAATCCCGGCAAGCTCAGGCCAGGAAGCTTTAACAATCTTGTCAGAAAACATTGAGGTAAACCTGGTGATTACGGATATGCAAATGCCGGGTATGGACGGAATAATGCTGGCAGACATCATCAGGGATGAATGTCCGTCTATCCCCATTATTCTGCTGAGCTCTGTTGAGGTGGAATTTAAGAACAACCAGCGCCAGCTCTTCGTTTCCATCATGTCAAAACCAATTAAACAACATGTACTAAGCGAACAAATTCTTAATGCACTGCACCGGCAGATTTCGCTTACCGACGAAAAAGTTACCCGGAATAAGCTATCCGCTGATTTTGGCGGGAAGTACCCGTTCACTGTACTGGTAGCCGAAGATAACCCGATGAACCAGCGTGTGATTATGCATATTTTGAATAAAATGGGCTATCAGCCTGATTTGGCCCAAAATGGACAGGAGGCCATTGAAGCAGCAAACCAAAAGGATTATGGAATGATATTGATGGATATGCAAATGCCTGGTATCGACGGGCTGGAGGCAACCAGGGTTATCCGGCAAACTGTTGTAAAACAGCCTGTCATTATTGCCCTCACTGCCAACGCAATGACGGACGACAAAGAAATATGCATCGCTGCCGGAATGGATGACTATATCAGTAAGCCCGTGAAACTGGAAGACCTGATGAATAAACTTAAAAAATGGCATCAAATCAGTAGTTAAGCCTGCAATTTAAGCGCCGGGTTTTAAGCTGTTTTCAATGGGACTAAAACATAAATTTTATTCTGTTCCTAAATTGTTAAAGAAGATTTACGAAGTTTAAACTTCGTAAATCTTAAATGTCCTGCGTAACCTGTTTTAAAGAGCCATCGGCTCGGCTCATGTTGCATCGTCGGGGTTCAACCCGGCGATGCGATAAGCAGCCGGAAATCAGGTTTTAAACATATAAAAAGCAACATTCCATCTCAAATCTCATATCTAACGTCTCATATCTCACATCTCAATTGCAAATCACAGTTCATTGCTTATATTTGCGTTCGCTAAAAAAGCATATTTTTTAAAACGATGAGAGAAATACAGTTCAGAGAAGCGCTTCGTGAGGCAATGGTCGAAGAAATGCGCAACGACGATAAGATATACCTGATGGGTGAAGAGGTTGCCGAGTACAATGGCGCCTACAAAGTTAGCCAGGGCATGCTCGACGAATTTAGCGCCAAGCGCGTAATTGACACTCCTATCTCTGAATGCGGTTTCGCCGGTATCGGTATAGGTTCGGCAATGAACGGTTTAAAGCCAATTATCGAGTTCATGACGTTTAACTTCTCGCTGGTGGCTATCGACCAGAT
>JBDUDE010000831.1:0-7546 GCA_040003105.1 Mucilaginibacter sp.
CGTCATCGGGCCGGCTAATTACCGATACTCCATCAGATGCCTGGGCGTAAAGCGCTAAACTGCCTTTGTTATGGGTGTAGCTATATGATATTCCCTGGTAAACTTCGGGTACCTGCTCATACACCCCATCGGTAAACGAAAAATATACCAGCACGCCGCCATGATCGTTAAAATAACTATCGATTTCGGGGGCGTCGATTTGTGTTGAATATGTTATTCCGCCATCTGTAGTTGTCCAATCGGTTGATTTGACATTTAGCAAAATGGTTTGGTTGGGATTAGGAGTAATGTACTTTTTTGTACATGAAGATGCGGCAAGTACTACAATGCAGCCAATAATAGATAAGATTCTTTTCATACAAGTGTTGTTAATTTATATATAAGAACAACGTTTTTAAAAAAGGTTTAATATGTTTTGAAAGTTTTTTTTAATATGACAAAGCGTTCTGTAAAACATTTGCGTGCCCGTTGATAAACAATCGCCGGTACGCTGAAATATTTTTTATTTTTTTATAGGCTGCCAATTCAATTATATTTAACCATGTTAAAACCTTTACTCTTTATCTTATTTATTTGCCCGCTTGGCTGCTTGGCCCAGTATGTTGTTACCGGCAAAGTTTTAAATGCCAATGACAAGACTCCTATTGCCAAAGCCAGCGTATTTTTGAACAATGCCGTGGTTGGTACCACTACCGACGACAAAGGTACATTTACATTAACCAATGCCCGGCCCGGGCAATACGACCTGGTGGCTTCGTGCGTTGGCTATGAACAGTCGCATCAAAGTATTTTCATAAACGGCAACATTAGTTTACCCCCTATTATCCTGGCTCCAAAAATAATGATGCTGAAAGAAGTAAAAATCAGGACTAAAGACGACTGGGCGCGGCTTTTTGAAAAATTCAAAAAGTACTTTTTTGGAAAATCCAATTATGCAAGTCAGTGTAAAATATTGAATGCCGATTTGCTGGATATGGATTACAGCAGCAAAACCAGGATTTTCACCGCGAGTTCAAGCGACTTTTTAATAGTGGAAAACAAAGCTTTGGGATATCGGATAAAATATTTACTGACAGAGCTGAATACCAACGAGATTACGGGTATCTCGTATCGGGAGGGTTCGGCCCGGTTCGAGGACCTTAAGGGCACCGACCTGCAACAGCGCCGCTGGCAAAAAAACAGGCTCGAAGCTTTCGAAGGTTCAAGCATGCAATTTTTACGCACAACCATTAACGGCAGCTATGAAAAAGAGGGCTTTATGGTTTTTAAGCTGATAAGAAAGCCAAACCCCGACTACAGGGGCGGCTTTGATGGCAAATACCTGCAAACTCTGGTTAACATACCGCTCGGCATCAATGAGTTTATAAAACTGACAGATATAAAAGGCCAATTTGCATTTGGCTATCCCGATTGTCTTTATATATTGTTTGATAAAAAACGCCAATTTCGGGGTCACAGGTTCAACAAGCCACTGGTTGATATACCTGATGTAGACGACCCTACAGTTGCGATAGTGGCTTTTACCGAGCCGTATGCTTATTACGATGATAATGGCGTCATTATCAATTCGCGCAGCGCCGTTCTTGATGGTAGCTGGGGCCGCAAACTTATAGCCGACTTGTTACCCGTTGATTATACGCCGGAAGTTGACAATACCCCGAAAGTTCCGGAAACACCAAAAATCCGCATAAATGAGCAGTAAGTTGCAGGATAAAACTGTAAGCTTTAAAAAAGATTGATCCAAATAAAATAAACCGTACATTTACATAACTAACAACTTAGTTTATTTAATTGTGTTAAGGCTTTCTGTTTTCTTTCTCTTTATTTTACCAGTCAGCTGCCTGGCTCAATATGCCATTACCGGCAAGGTTATAAACGGCACCGATAAAACACCTGTTGCCAATGCCAGCGTATTTTTAAATAACGCGGTGGCGGGTAGCAAAACCGATGATAAGGGTAACTATACCATAACAAACGTAAGGCCGGGGCAGTATGACTTGGTTACATCCATTCTTGGGTACGAAACTGCGCACCAGGATATTATGGTGAACGGCGACCTAAAAATGGCAGACATCGTTTTATCGCCGAAGATAATGATGCTAAAGGAGGTAAAAATCAAATCGAACGGCAACTGGAAAAGAGACTACGAAAAATTTAAGCGCTATTTTTTTGGCCAATCGCCGTTTGCCAGCCAATGCAAAATATTAAATAAAGATTTGCCTGATATTCTCGATCTTGAATACAATACCCAAACCGAGGCTTTTACCGCAAAGTCAAGCGACTATTTAGAAATAGAAAATCGCGGGTTGGGTTATAAGATAAGGTACCTTTTAAACGATTTAACCTGCGATACCTACTCAGGAAATTTTTATTACGAAGGTACCGCGTCATTCGAAGAGTTGCGTGGTTCGGCATCGCAATTACGCAAGTGGAAAAAAAACAGGCTGAGTGCTTACGAGGGTTCAAGCATGCAATTTCTCAGGTCGGCCGTAACCAATACCATAACACACAATGGGTTTAAGGTATTACGGCTGATAGGCAAGTCAGACACAGCACATTCCAGATCGCAGGGCAGGGGCTTCAGGACACTGATTGACATTCCGTTGAATGCAAATGATTTTTGTAAGGCCAACTGATGTAAAAGGCGAATATGCCTTAGCATTTAAGGACCAGCTTTATGTGATGTATGATAAAAAGAGGGCTCATTTAGGTAATACGCCAACCAAAGAATGGGCGTCAACCGGCTGGGATACAGCCCTGATAACAACGCTGATTTTCGACGAGGAATATGCCTTTTTTGATAACAATGGCATCATCATTAATCCGAAGAGCCTCTTATTCAATGGGAACTGGGGCCACCGCCTGGTAGCCGAACTGTTGCCGGTTGATTATGTACCGGAGTAGTCCGGAAAGTCCGAAGTCGGGAAAGTCAGTAAAGACAGAAATGGACGAGGATAGAATGTTATTTAAAATACTTGAACTTTACCGCTTTACTGACTTTTCGGACTTTACTGACTTTTCGCCCCCCCTACTCTACCTTATACCTCACCACCTGCCGGCCCAGGTTGCCATCGGCATCTATGCCTTCAATAACCATGCGATAGCTGCCTTTGCCATCAGCGTTAAAATAGCTGAATGATGCTTTACCATTTTTATCGGTGATGATATCCGGTTTCCAAAAAATCGTGCTGCGCAGGTCGGTTATTTTTTGGTTGGTTTTTGAATTATCGTATTGCGGCGAATAAAATTCCTTTGCCAGGTAAAAACCTTTAGGTCTGATGGTTGCTACACCCGGAGCATAGCGGTAGTACTCCTTCCCTTTTTTGCCCCTTTTTGTGGTTACTATCAATCCTCCGTTTGCCATCCGCGTGCCATATATGGCCGCATAATGCTCCCCAAGCACAACCTCCACACCTTCAATGTCGTCGGGGTTTAGATACATAAAATCGGTGGCGTCAACAAAATCGCCATCAACCACAACCGCCATCGGGGCCATTTTAAGCCGCGCATTAAGAGGCACATTATTCCTGAATATTACTGAAGATAATACGCCCGATAAACAATCGGTAATCCTCGCGCAAGCAAATCTGGCAATATCCTTTGCGCCGATAACCTGGTCGGCATTGCCGGGGCCGTTAAGGTTTACCGAATGTGGCACAGGGCTTATCTTTTGATCTTTTATCACAACCTCTTTTAATACCACCGGATGTTTATTTATGCCATACTTTTGTTGTTCTTCGTAAAATTGCTTTTGATTATTTACATAAGCCGTCATATCAACAACCACGCTTGTTTGTAAACTACTTAAGTTAATGTTTTTTACAGGTACACCCGGTGCTGTTGCAGTGTCAATTGTAAGTACCACATCGTCCTGCCCCTTTGAAACTTTTGATTGCACTACAAACTTGGTACTATCGTTAAATGCCAAATTTTTAAAAACAAACCTGCCGTTATCATCAGTTAAGGTATCCAAAAGCACCGGCATACCGCCGGCTTTGCTTAACAGGGTAACCTTACCACCGGCAACGGGCTTCGAGCCTTTTTTAACGGTACCTGAAATTTGCATTGCTTTTTCAGGTTGCCAGGCAACGGGATGGCTATCCTTGCCTAAAACCCGTTTCCATTCAAAGTGCCGGTACCCTTGTGTTAGCATCAGTGCATCAAGGTCGGCCCTGGTAGCTTCACTAATATTGGTAAAATAATAATTGGGTTGCTCAATATTGCCTTTTAATACCGAGGTAAGCAACAGGTTGGTTAATATGGTGTTTTCGCTCAACTCATCAAATGGCACCTTCGTTTCATCGGTAACCGCTACCGAAAAACTGCCCGTTGCAGGCTTATTATCTTTACCTTTTGCATTTAGGTCGATTTTTACTTTCTGCCGGGTGATGTAAGTTGGTTTTGTATTTACATCGAGTTTAAGTTCTGCGGGGTTTTGAACAAATGCCAGGCGTTCGTTTAAGGGTTCGCCTGTTTGCGAAAACAGCGTAAACTGCACAACCCCGGTAGGGAACTTACTTTTTGGGATTACTACGTTAAAAAATTTGGTAAACGGTCCGCTTTGCACTGCATAATAAACCGCGCCGTTTGATTGCGCTACCACGCTTACACCGCCTGCGGGTACTTCTCCACCAGCGGAAACCCTAACCCTGATTGTATCGGCATTTGAATTATTAAGGTTGATGGTATAACCAGTGTTAACAGCTTTTGGTAAGTCAATCGTACCCGTTGAGCCATCGGCATAAGTAATATTGGCTTTATAAGTTTTATCGGCATGTGGTACGATGTTAAAAACACCCATGCCCAGGTGGGTCGAAGTAAATGTAGTTACCTCGGTACCCTCGTTATCTGTTATAGTTCCTTTAATATCCGTCCCTGATCCGCCGGGAGATATGGCCTTAAAGGCTATTTTTGAATAATTGCCCATTACCAGATTGCCGCCTTCCGGTAAAAATTGCACATCAGGTTTGCCTGGTACTATTTTAGACGCAGGGCCCGGATTGCCTTTTTCGGCCCCTGCATTTGCAGTAAGTATGGATGCTGACCCAACCATAAGCGATTGGTCGAAAAACGAGTCGTCGCCTTCATTCCGCATCCAGTTGGTATAAGCCCTTACCAGGTAGTTGCCGCCTTTCAGCGAGTCGGCCAAAACAAAATCGCCCCATGCCACACCGGCAGCAATCGGCAATTTTATCGACCTGTTTATTATACCGGCCGGGTCTATTAAGTCGGCATAAAGTATACCGCTTAGTGCAGATAGCTTATGCTGGGCACCCAGCGTTACGTAAGCTTTAAAGTAAATAGTATCGCCCACGGCATAATAAGGCTTATCAAACTGCAGGTAAGCTTTTTCGATACTGTGGTTGGCACTGTAAGTGTTAAGTTTTTCGGTAACAGATTGTATTACGGTGTCGCCGGTGGCTTTTTGCGTCGCCTGGCTAAATGCGTAAATTGGCAAAAGCAGGGTTAAAAGGGTTAGGGATTTTATCATTTATTTGTTAATAGTTAATTACTTTACGGTGTATCTGTATACCTGCCTGCCAATGTTGCCATCGGCATCAATGCCTTCTATAACTACCCGATAGGTACCTTTATTATCGCTGTTAAAAAAGCTGAAGGAAGCCTTTCCATCCTTGTCGGTTATCAAATCAGGTTTCCAGCAAATGGTGCTGCGGTAATCGCCAATTCTTAAGTTAGTTTTCGGGTCGTCGTATTGTGGTGAATAAAATTCACGCGCTTTGTAAAAACCTTTTGGGTGATAAGCTACCACACCGGGCGTAAAACGATCTCGCTCGTAATCCGAGCCACGCTTTGTCGTTATTACCAAAACGCCAAAGCCACCCCTTGTTCCGTAAACTGTCGCATAATTAGGGCTTATCAGCACTTCAATACTTTGTATCCTATCAGGGTTAACATTATTCAATTCTTCGGGATCCAAATACCCGCCATCTACAACAAGCAACATCGGCTGAGCCGGAGAAAATTTATCAAGTGGCCTTGTGCTATATGCTACCCCCTTATAAGTAAATGCTACTAAGCCAAAAAGCTTACCCTTTAAACAGAATGCAAGGGTTGCGCCCACCATAGTCTTTAGTTCATCTGCGGTGATAATTTCATCGGCATTGCCGGGCCCGTTCAGGTTTTCGGAACGTTTAACAAAATCTTTTTTCGACCTTATTTTAACCTCTTTTAGCATTATTGCATGTTTGTTAATGCCGTATTTCTGCTGCTCATCATAAAACTGACGTTGGTTTAAAAGATAAGCCGACATTCCGGCTAATGTGCTGTTATTTACATTACTATTATTTAGGTTATATGCCGTAACCACTGGTCGCGAGGCCAGCACCGTATCAAGTTCAAGTGTTACAGCGCTCTGCCCTTTTTTAACTCTCGACTGTACCACAAACCGGGTGCTGTCTGCAAATATCAAATCTTTAAATGCAAACCTGCCATCTTTATCAGTCACCGTATCAATCATAAAAAAGCCGCCTTTGTTTGTAATTAGGCTTACTTTTGCGCCAGCAACTGGCGTTTTCCATTTAACTACCTTACCCGATATTTGCATCGTTTTTTCAGGTTGCCACGGTAATAGTAATACCACGGGTTTATCATCCAAAACCTGTTTCCACGTAAACTGCCGGTAGCCCTGTGTAAGCATCAACAGGTCGAGGTCGGCCTGTGTTTTTTCGGTTACGTTTGTAAAATAATAGTTGGGCTGCTCAACTGTTCCTTTTAAATCGGAGGTTAGCAGGAGGTTGGTAAGGATGGTGTTTTCATTCTGCTCGTCAACCGGCACGGTTGTTTCATCTGTAACAGCTACAGAAAAGCTGCCGGTTACCGGTTTCTTATCTTTATTACCCGCATTAATTTCGATGTTTACTTTCTGCCGCGTATTATAAGTTTTCTGTGCCTTTACATCCAGTTTAAGCTGACTGTTGTTATTGATAAATGCCAGCCGTTCGTTCAATGGCTCGCCGTTTTGCGAAAACAATGTGAACTGTACTACCCCCGTTGGGAATTTATTTTTTGGTATTATAGCAGTAAAAAACTTATTAAATGGCCCGATCCCGGCTGCATAGTAAACAATGCCGCCCGATTGTGCCACCAGGTTTAGCTTATCCTGCGGGCTTTCGAAACCGGCTGCTATTCGCAAGCTAATTGTATCCGGATTGGTATTGTTAACATTGATAGTATAGCCGGTATTTACAGCCTTTGGCAACTCAATTGCCTGGGTTAAGCCGTTAGCATAGGTTATGTTGGCGATATACGTTTTCCCAGCCTGGGGTACAAACGAAAATGCACCCATACCGAGGTGCGCAGAGGCCAATGTTGTTACTTCGTTACCTTCATTATCCTTTAAAATTCCTTTTAAGGCAAGCCCAAGTCCATTTGGTGCTATCGCTTTAAAGGCAACTGTGGAATAGTTGCCTGCTACCAGGCACCCCCCTTCGGGCAAAAATTGTATGTCAGCTTTTAAACCACCCTTTTTTACCGGTTTCATTGCAACCGGTTCCCCGCTTTCAGGAATCCTTTTTGCAGAGGCTAT
>JBDUDE010000234.1:0-2263 GCA_040003105.1 Mucilaginibacter sp.
TGGTCAGCTCGTTGCCGAAAATTACTTCTTCGCCGGTATCGGTATCGATAATGGCCGCCAGCCCTTGGGTATCCAATCCGAAGTAATATAAAAAGGTGCTATCCTGGCGAAAAGGATAGGTATTATCCTTATAGCTCATGCTGCTGTCTTCGTTGCCCATCAGCACAATAAGGCCATCGTTGGCTATGTTTTGTTTTAAAACCTGCCTGCGGCCGGTGTAAACCTGTTTTTCAAAAAGGTGGAGATTCATTAACCTGGATTTTTCGTAAGTTGTTTATTTTTAAAAGGCACTCAAGAGGGCTTCGCCGTAAGGGATTTTATAGATTTATTAGATGCTGGGCAAATTTATAAAAAATCTTTTCCCAATTGTCTTATCCTAGATTAACATTTCAGAACGAATAAATGCGGGTACATTCGCCGCTCCAATTATTGCACACCATCGTAAGGTCGTCTTCGACAGACCCTGCATGGAACAAATTGTCCGGGACAAATTTTGTCAGTTATACTCGATAGATTGGCTGTCTAAAGTAATTAACTCTATCTTGCTTTCGTCCTCTGAAAACTGCAAGTGTAAGTTAAACCCATCACAAAAATATTTATCCCATTGAGGTGTAATGCCATATAGAAAACTAAAATCACCACCGCCAGATGTACCAGGAAAACCCAAAATTCGTCTGATTTCAAACCTTGAAAGGGTAAAATTCAAGTCAAATGGCAACTTATCAGAGAATTGATTTGCTTCAGATTCTTTGCCAGAATAAAAATGAATTGCTTTGATATCATAATTCTCGGTTAAAACCAAATCTATTCCCAATAGCGGGTTAAACAAAAAATAAACGTCAATTCCTTTTTCCAACAAAGAATCCTTAAAGTATTTTCCGTAAGAAAACCCATCTTTTATCTCAGAAATGTTTTTATCTATCCAATTTAATATCTCCATATTATCATGTCATCAACGCGATTACCACGCTCACTCCTCGTTCGCAATGACAAGATTTTATAGCGACAGGCATCAAGAAAATCCCCAAATCACGAAAATCAAGGTTCAGACAACATCAGCGAAATCAACGTAATCACCGCAAAAATCAACGGTCAAAAATCGGTGAAATCACAAAAACAAAATCAACGTAATCACTTTCAAATCAACGATTCAGGTCCTTCATTATCTCCTCGATCGCCCTATCCAGTTGCGGGTCTTTCCCTTCCAGCCTATCCGTAAACCCGTTTTTTACATAAATATCCGGCGTTACCCCGTTTTTCTCGATGTCCTTACCATCAAGCGTAAAGCATCCCCATGCCGGTATCCGATAAAAGGAACCATCCACCAAACCTTTACCACTGGTAAATATTATCCAGCGATAGGTTTCAGTGCCGATTATTTTACCCAGGCCCAAGGCTTTAAAGCCCTGCGCCGTCATTTCGCCGTCGCTCAGGGTTTGTTCATTTACCAGCAGGATTATCGGCTTGGCTGCAGGCGCAAAATTCGGCTGCGGACTTTTCTTACCGTCCCTGTACTGCCATTGCAAATAAGGTTTTTGCGATAAAAAACGCAACACCGCATCGTGCACATTGCCGCCCGTGTTATAGCGTAAATCCAATATCAACGCATCTTTTTTATAAGCATCATCAACCATATCCTCTAAAAATGTCTCCAGCGCGCCACCGCCCATATCTTTCATGTAGGCATAGGCTATCCTGCTTTTGCTTTTTTCGGTTACCACGGCGCGGTTATGGTCTATCCAGTCATCGTACAAATCGCCGTTAATACTTCCCCGGCTTTCGGGGTGTATTTTGGCAGATACTTCTTTCCCATCGCGCACAAAGGTCAGCTCCACTTCCTTATCCATCGATGGTTTGGTGAAGTAATAGTTGCGGTCTTGTTTTTCGTCAACAGGCTGTCCGTTTACCGCTTTCAGCCTGTCGCCTGGTTTTACGTCGATACCGGCCTTGTCAGCATTGCTGTTTTTTAAAACTGCCGAAACTTTGTAAGGGTCGTCGTTATCATACATTATCCCGGTTTCCATGGTGGCATACGTAAGTGTCTTGCGTTCCTCGCTGCCGTTTGAGTAAAAACCCTGGTGCGACGAGTTCAATTCGCCCAGCATATCGTTCAGCAGCGTACGCAGGTCGCTCCTGTTGTTTACATAGGGCAGGTAAATGGCGTACTGGTCGTGCATTTTTTTCCAGTCGGTGCCGTGGAAATCGCCGTCGTAATAATTCTCTTCCAGCCCGGCCCAGGCCTCGTCATACATCTGCCTGAACT
>JBDUDE010000135.1:0-7507 GCA_040003105.1 Mucilaginibacter sp.
ATGCCCGTTTATAATAAGTTTGATGTAAACTCGACGGGGGTGAATTTGACTATAATGTTAGCTACAATGTATTTTGAAAGCTTCGCTGGTTCATAGTTGGTAGTTCATAGGCAATGGTTCATAGTTCATAGCCAAAACAAGCGAACGAGCTATCAGCCGCCTTCCTCCTGCCATAAACTATGAACTATTAACCATGAACCCAAAATGAACAACAAGCAGCTAACCATCTTCCTCGATCAAATTAAAACCGACCTCATCAACTCCATGCAGGCCAAAGGCAGCTATGCCACCGGCCAAACTGCCAATCAAATTAAGATAGTAGTTGAGGGCAACAAAGCCCAACTGCAAATACCCGGCATTTTACAAACGCTGGAGAAAGGCCGCGGGCCAACAAGTAAAAACGCGCCACCGGGCAATCCGCCAATGATTGAACGGATAAAACAATGGTGCCACGCTAAGGGCATCCCCGAAAAGGAGGCCTGGGCCGTAAAAAAAGCAATAGATAAATATGGAACCAAAGCCAAACCCGGCCTGTTTACCGAACCTTTAAGCATCGAAAACCTCGACCGCAGGTTAAAACCGGTAATGGAAGGATTAGCAAAGGAGTTGATGGAATCATTAGTCGATAGACTATAGTCCATGGACTATAGCCATACACCGTTAAATTATTATCCAACAAAAACTATGGTCTATGGACTATCGACCATGGACTAAAAAATTATCCACCAAACAACCATGGTCTATGGACTATCGACTATGGACTAAAAACAAAAAAACATGACCCTCGTAGCCAGAATTGATTACTCAAACACTTACACCAGCGGCTCACAAACAAACGGCCAGGTGTTTATCACACTTTTTGATGCCGATACCGGCCAGCCCGCCAACGGAAATAATGTTACGGTTAGCTACACGCAAAAAATAAACGGAACTATCATTAACTCGCAAGCCATTATTGCCGGTCAAAGCATTTCCATTTATACCGGGCTAATACGCGATGATAATCCTGCCAGCTTGTTTACCACTACCTTCACCATTACCAACATCGGCGCCGAATCCGACCCGCAACCACCCGTAAACGCCTGCGATCTTGCTGTAAATTTCATTACTGTTGATAAACAGGAATCGGCGCCCGGGGCTTCAGATGCACAAATAACCATAAATGCTACCTCAAGCTACGTACCTGTGTTGTATAGTTTGGATAATGACATTTTCCAGGCATCGCCCACCTTTAGCGGTTTATCCGGTGGCGTAAAAACGGTTTACGTAAACGATGCTAACGGCTGCACAGCGCAATCAAACATTACTGTCCCGGTGCAAAACAGCTTATTGGTTAGCGGTCCCGAAGTTACATTGCCCGGCGGCAATATTTCCCGTTGGAATGCGGCCTTTAATCCTATTGTGTTTACCTATCAGCGCAAGGATTTTGAAGTTACCGGCGTAATGCTTGATACCGCAACAGGCAATGCGCTGGTATCGGTAAGTTGCGATAATACCCTGATTAACGCTGCGCTTGATGCCAACAAAAAGGCGAAAGCAAATGCAGCGCTTTTAAACATAGTGCTTACCAATTACAACGCGGTTTATGCGTATATTAATACTAATGTATACAAAGGTGTCTATGAAATTATGGATGCTAGCTTAACCGGAAAACTGCTGTTAAACGTGCCTTTTACTGCTAATGCGGTCGGTTTTATAAACATCAACCTGCTAAGGCCATATTACCAGATACGCACGCAAATTACGTATATGGATGCGCTTACCGGGCAGACAAACACTATTACATCGACCAACCGGCCTGATAACACCGGGCTAATTAAAGCCGATTTATCCAACTTTTTACAAAGCCTGCTACGGGCAAAAGATAGCAGCAATTTTACCCAAATAAATTATCGCGACAGCAACCTGAGCGCAAGCTACCAACTGGCTTATGCCGGGTACTGGGATGGCAAGCTTATCACCGGACAAGCCCTTACCTATAACACCATTGCCGACACTTATTATGTGGTTTATGCAGCCAAACAACTCGGTGAGCGTTGCGGCGGCAACATGGCGTCTTATGTACCCTTCCGCTCGGTTTTGAGTGACAGCCAGCGGGCCAAATGGGTAACAGACTTTGCCGAACCGGCCTATTCAAACGGTTACCCTTTTGATATCGGTTTTATTTATAGTGATGACCTGCTTGGCCTGCCATTATACTGCGAACTTATCCCGCTCGATATAAACCGCAATCCTTTGCCGGGCGGCCAGCAAAGCACCGCCTTGTTAAACGAAGATGGCAACTGGCTGTTAAACCAGGACGGCGGCAAACTAATAATTGCAGATGCCGGCGCATCAAACTTCCCGGTACCAGCACAACTTGGCTTAAACCGCCTGCGAATAAGCAACAGCTTCGGCGCAGGGGTGTATTACTTCAACCTGGCGCTTAAGTATGACGATGAGCATAGCACACATACCGTTACCCAAACTCAAACTGTAAGGGTTGATGATGCGGTAGATGAACAATCTGTATACCTGCGCTGGATAGGCTTAAGCGGCAGCTGGAACTACTTCCGTTTTGTTTTTAACCAGGAAATTTCATTGGATGTGCAGAATGCAGTCATCATAAAAAATTACGTGTCCGACTGGGAAAACCAGGATAGCATTGAAGAAGTGATATCCAAAAGCGCCGGGCAAAAAGTAAAAGTAATGGCCGAGGACCTTTCAGTTGCTGACATAAAAGGTCTGCAATCCATCAAATACTCGCCCAAGGTGCAAATGCTGGTCAATAAAAACCCGGTTAAGTGGCAAACCATCGTGATAAATACCGCCACTTACAGCGAGTACGAAACACAAAACGGGCAGGCGCCATTTAGCGTAACGTTTAACTTACCGTCGATAAATATACAAGGGCAATAGCCTTAACGTTTAGTATAATGATCAACGGTTATAACGTGTGATACGGCGGTGCCGCTAAGGATCATTGTAGTATCGCGCCGAAGCACGAGTTCTGTTGCAGTCAACTTGACAAAATTTACCGAATATGGGATAATATGAACAGTTGATGGCGTGCCGTCCTGGTTGTATCCCTGCGTAACATTTATGCCTATTTTCCCGGTTAACATAGCGTATTTAATATCAAACACTTTAAGGCCCAATTGGCTCACACTACCTGTACCATCGGCTTTAAATACGAATCCATAGTCGTTGTTCACATTTGCCGAGTCTATATGAACTGTTCCTTCTGTGTTAACCGTATCGATGGTTTTGGATCTGGCCCAGTTACCTACAATTAACGTACTGTTATTATTTACAATTGTTTTTATGGGTTGTTTCCCATCTTTTTTACAACCAGCAAAACTGGCTGCGATAGAAAGTACAATAATAATGGTGTAAAGTTTATTCATGTGCATATAAGGTTACGCAGGTAAATGTAAAAAAAACTTTCATCATTCATTAATTTTTTAACAATAACAATAATGAACCAAATTCAACTATACATTAACGACCAACTTGCCGATCTGAGCGACGACCATCCCATCGCGCTTACCTTCCAGATAAACAACCTGGCCGATGTTAAAAATCAACAGGGCAATACCAGCAACCAGTTTAAATTACCGCTAACGCAGCGCAACCGGCAAATATTAGGCTTTCCGGATGATATTGCCTTCGCAACCAACCTGCCTTACCAAAAATACCAGGTAAAACTTATCCAGGACGGACTGGAGATTATCCCTTACGGCATTGGCGTGCTGAATGGCATCGGCCAGGATACCGCCAACATTACCATTTTAAGCGGCAACGTTGATTTTTTTGATGCGATAGATGGCAAGCTGTACGACATGGGTGATAGCAACAGCATAACCAGCAATTATGGACAAAACCTGCTGTGGAAACATTACGACCATGTATGGAATGTCGATAATGTAGCCGGTTCGCAGTTATATACCGAAGGTTGGATTTGGCCGGTGATCGACTATGGTGCAATCAGTCTAACTGATTTTACCCAACCTGTTAATGTTCGCTACCAGCGGCCCGGCTTTTTTATAAAAACCGCTATCGAACTATTGCTTAAATCCGCCGGCTACAAAGGTACTGGCTCACTATTGGCCGACCCGCTATATCCATTGATGATATGCCAGTTTGCCAATGGCAGTTTTGAACACGGTACCGATTATCAAAATAAAACAGACGCCCTTGGCCTGGATGTACAGCAGAAAACCCCCACCAAAATTACACGGCTATTTAACAGAAACAACGGCGCAGGGTATTATAATTGGGACACGGTGAACGACGATCCGGGCAACCAGCTTGTACCGGCAAGAGATGTATATTTTTCAAAAGCAGTTAATACCGTGACTATTTCGGTTGATGTTCCCCGGGTTCATTTGCATGGAAGGGTTACCACCGACAAACCATCGAGGTTCACGATGCACATTGTATACCGCGACCCCAATTATCCTGCCACTCCGGACACCGAATTGCAGAGCTTTGATTTCTCGTTCGACGGGTATTCCGAAAATAAAAACGGCAACAATCCTGGCGGCTGGATCCGTTACAACGGCACAAATGGCGGGAACCTGACTGCTGACCTCGACATTGCCAATTCCAAATTTTCATGCCAAACACAACTACCCGTAAACGGCGGTATTTACTTGTCCTATGTTTTAAGTGGAAACACGCCATCATGGGTGGAGGTTTATCCAAATATACGGATGACCATTAAAAGCCAGCAGCAAACCGTTCAATACAGTCAAACCATACAGTGCGAACGTATCTTTCCCGATATTTCGCAAAAGGATTTGCTGAAAGATACCCTGCAGCGCTTCGGCATTATTTGCCAAACGGATAATGCCGGCAAAACCATATCGTTTAACTCACTGCGCGATATTGTAAACAACATACCCGCGGCGAAGAACTGGAGCAGCAAATGCCTTAACCAGGGCAAGCAGGTAACCTTCCAGTTAGGCAATTATGCGCAGACAAACTACATGCAATACCAAAATGATGATAATGTGCTGCCCAAAAAGTTCGGCTGGTCGCAAATTACAATTGCCGACAAAACCTTGCCCGCCAGCGGCGAATTATTTACAAGCCCCTTCGCCCCTACCTTAAACCGGCCTTATTATGGCGGCACCATAGCACAGATAAAAACCATTGACGATGCCAGCGACAGCAACGATTTTACCATAAGCGTTTCGCCACGTATTTTGATAGACCAGAAAACAAAATTGCCCGATAATAAAACCGTAACCTTTACCGATGGCAACGGGCATAACAGGGTGGTAAACGATTACATCAGCACCCCATATTTTTACCGCGATAACGACAACGAGCCTAACTTAAAGTTTGATTACCTGCGCAAACAATATTACCCTGAACTGGAGAAAATACTAACTCAAACCAAAAAGATTGTGCGCTACATTTTACTAACCCCGCGCGATATACTGGAGCTTGATTTGCTTATCCCGGTTTACATTGCACAAGACAGTGCTTACTATTACATTAATAAAATAGATGCCTGGCGCAAAGGCCAGCCAACAAAAGTGGAATTGGTAAAGCTGGGATAAGTAAATGGAGCCAAATGTTATTAAAAAACCTGGCTTAAATTTGCTTTTCTAACTTTTACCTTTTAAATTTACCAAAAAAATTAGCAATTCAATGAAAAAGACCTTATCCCTCCTGCTTTTATTGATCCCTTTGTTTTGCATTTCTCAAACTAAGAAACCGATTGACGGATTTTTTGGAATAAAGTTTGGGGCCGATTCAGCTACCGTTAAAGCTATAGTTTTGGCTAAAGGCGGAGTAATTGGTGAGAGGTCTAAACCAGGCCATATGGTTTTTAGCAAAATAAACTATGAAACATGGAAAAACGTTACGTTATATGTAGAGATTTTAGAGAATAAGACCTACAAGATCGCTATTGCCATTATTAAAATGGCGCCAGACAATGTACTTCAGGACTATAAAAAACTGGTAAACGAAACAAACGCCATCTACGGCGCCGGTAGAGAAATCAGCAGCGAAAACGTCAGCTCTTCAACTTTATGGATGGATAAAAACATAAATAATATAAACGTATCTACTTTAAGTTCCGAAGTACTGATGCTGACCTACAAAAACAATGACCTCGGACCTATGGGTGAAAAGATACGTTAATATCAACAGCCAGATACTAAGCTATTAATTATGTTAATAATCGTATTATATTATGCCAATAAGCATATAATACATATGTAATATTAACTGGCTAATCTGTATTATACCCTAACAATAAAAGCACTTTAAAACCCCAAAACATTATGTCAAACGATATCAGCAAAAGAATAACCGTAGATGTTGAAGTAACTTCCGGCGGTCAACAGCAGATCAACCAATATAAAGCAGCTTTGGATAATTTAAAATCTTCAATTAGCGCTTTAAGTAAACCTGTTACCGATTTTTCGAAAAACATCAGTTCCTTAAACAAAGACATCGCTTTGCTGGATGCCGCTACCGAAAAATCTGTTGCAAAAATGATTGCTTTGTCAAAACAGCTTGGCGATCAGCAGGCAAAAAATAATACTGCATCAAATAAGAACCTTAAAACAAGTTTAAATGAAGCAGATAAAATGAGAGAACAGGCGCTTGCGAATGCCTTGCTAAATACAAATTTGGGCCAGCTAATGCTGACTGAAATAGACCAATACGCAAAACAGAAAGAAAGGCTGGATGGTTTGTTTGCGCAAAAAGGCCTTGACCAGCAATTATATCAAAAAACTGCTCAGCAGTTACTGCAACAGCACTTTGATAAGATGCTACAGATCACGGAAGATTATACTGAACACGCTAATGAAATTACTGCCAAAGTAAATGATAAAATCAATATCGATACCACCCTTAGCCATCCCGATATTAAGTCAATAACACTACAGTTCCCGAAAATTAAACCGGAAAAGAGTTTTTTTACTTCAATTGGAGATGATTTTAAAAAGCTTTTTTTCACCGTTGGTGCATATTACAAAAAACAATCAAAAGAAACTGAAAAAACGGCGATCGATAGTGCGAAAACAACTACTGATAAAGTTGCCGCTATAAATAAAACAGGCCTCGATCAAAAACTCGCCAGTTCAATTGACAACGCTAAAAAAATATCTGATTCAGTTTTTTCAATAATGTCGGCAAGTGTTAACGCCGAACGGGACTACAATGTTGGCGTACAGGAAAAACTAAAAAATGCAGAGCTAAGTAATGCCAGCCTCACTGCGGCCGAAAAGCAAGCTATAACCTCAAAATATCAAACAAAAGAAAATGCGCTAAAGGTTAAAGCATTTAAACAAAATCAAAAGGCATCTATAGCCCAGGCAATAATTAACGGGGCCATTGCTGTAACCAAAGCTGAGGCCGACTTGGGTCCAATTGCAGGCACCATAGCCTTAGGCGCAATTATAGCGCAAACAGCTGCGCAGGTGGTAACTATATCAAAACAGCAGCCGCCGGCAATGGCCAAAGGTGGTTATTTCAGGTCGGACGGCAAAGGGGCTATATT
>JBDUDE010000744.1:0-2249 GCA_040003105.1 Mucilaginibacter sp.
CAGTTTGAAACTGGTATGAGCCTTACCGGTTCAAATGCGGACGTAAGGATCCCAATCAAACCATCGGAAGAAGGCGCTGCACTGATTGCATTATACAATGCGATCTCTGGCTCAAGCCTTGCGGGCAAAGCGTTAAACAACAAAGTTGCTCAAAACGCCATCACCATAGCAGCAAAAGAATTACTTGCAGCTAAAGGCAAAGCACTGGTGGTTGCAGGTTCGAACGATGTTGCCACACAAATTTTGGTTAACGCTATCAACTCGTTATTAGGCAGCTACGGCACTACTATCGATTTGGATAATCCGTCGTTACAATATGCAGGTAATGATGCCGAGTTTGTTGAATTTGTAAACGAAATGAAAAGCGGTGCAGTTGGCGCAGTATTCTTTTTGAATGCCAACCCTGCGTATGATTACTATAATAACAAAGATATTGCCGATGGCCTGAAGAAGGTTCGCTTGAAAGTATCTTTCGCCAGTAACACCGACGAAACTTCGTCACTTTGTAATGTAGTTGCACCAAACCACCACTATTTGGAATCGTGGGGCGATGACAATGCGATCAGCGGTTACTACACCGTAATGCAGCCAACTATCAACCCGGTTTATGATACCCGCCAGGCCGAACAAAGCCTTATGAAATGGAGCGATAATCCTGCAAAAGAATATTACACTTACGTACGTAACAACTGGAATACAACATTATTAGCTAAAGGCGGTCTGTCAGGCCAAAGCGGTTGGGAAACTTTATTGCAGACAGGTTTTGTAAAAGAAACCCCGAAAGCAGGTGGTTCGTACGCATTCAACATGAGCTTAAGCGCAGTTGCGCAAACCATATCAGACCACAGCACTGAACTTACTGCTGCTGATGGCAAAACTGAAATGTCGCTTTACCAAAGCCCTGCTATAAGGGATGGTAAACGTGCCAACAACCCATGGTTGCAGGAATTGCCCGACCCGGTTTCGAAAGTAACCTGGGACAACTTTGCTGCCATGGCCCCTGCAGACATGAAAGCAAAAGGCTTACAGGATGGCGATGCCGTTAAAATTGTTGCAAATGGTTATACCATATCATTACCGGTATTATCACAACCAGGGCAGGCGCGCGGCACCATTTCGGTAGCTGTTGGTTACGGTCGTACGGTTGTTGGTCCTGTAGGTATCAACGTGGGTAAAAACGCATTCCCTTTTTACAGCCTGCGTAACAAAACATTCCAAACCAGCGCCGTTGCAACCTTAACTTCGGTTGGCGAAAACTGGCCACTGGCACAAACACAAACACACCACTCTATTGAGGGCCGTAACAGCATTATTAAGGAAGCGTCGTTTACGCAATACCTTAAAAATCCTGCCAGCGGTACCGGTAAAGAAGAGGGGCATAAAGAATACAATAAGCCGGATTTGTTCTGGCAAAAACACGATAATCCTACTTACGACTGGGTTATGGCGATTGACCTTAACGCCTGTACAGGTTGCGGCGCATGCGTTGTTGCTTGTAACGCCGAAAACAACGTACCGGTTGTTGGTAAAGACGAAGTACGCCGCCGCCGCGAAATGCACTGGATACGTATCGATCGCTATTACAGCTTTGACGATAACGGAACAGAAGGCGGTGTTACCAGGGAACACGCAATTGGCGACCTTAATGTAGAACAGCTTGACCATGTAAAAGTGGTTTACCAGCCGATGCTTTGCCAGCATTGCGAGCATGCACCTTGCGAAACTGTTTGCCCGGTATTAGCAACCGTTCACTCGAGCGAAGGCTTAAACCACATGGCTTATAACCGTTGCGTTGGTACACGTTACTGCGCTAACAACTGTCCTTACAAAGTGCGCCGCTTTAACTGGTTTAACTACTGGAACGATTCGCGCTTTGATAACTACCTGAACAATGAGCATACACAATTAGTACTTAACCCTGATGTGGTAACACGTTTCCGCGGGGTTATGGAAAAATGCTCGATGTGTATACAGCGTATACAGGCCGGTAAACTAAAAGCTAAAATTGAAAAACGCCCGCTTAAAGACGGAGAAATAAAAATGGCCTGCCAGCAAACATGTTCGGCAAATGCTATTGTGTTCGGTAACCAAAACGACCCTGAATCAGAAGTTTCGAAGGCTTTGGCCAGCGAAAGGACTTACTACGTGTTAGAAGAGCTAAACGTAAAACCAGGTGTTGGTTACCAAACAAAAGTTAGGAATATATCTGAAACTGAGGCTTAAATTATACAAGAGAGAGAAAATAGAAT
>JBDUDE010000048.1:0-7476 GCA_040003105.1 Mucilaginibacter sp.
GACGTAAAAAACCCTATCTGCATAGCTGAGAAACTGTTAACTTATGACGACCGCGTACTAAGCGGCAGAGGCGCCCTCAATTTTGCCCGCGAAAACGGCTTTAAATATTATAACTCCGAAACACCACAACGCCGTAAGGAATACGAAAAAAAATTGAGCGATTCCATCCGCCTGGGTACCGTAGGCTGCGTAGCGCTTGACGTTTACGGCAATCTTGCCGCTGCTACCTCAACTGGCGGCAAAGGCTTTGAAATACCCGGCCGGGTGAGTGATTCGGCCACCACAGCGGGCAATTATGCCAATGCTTTTGCTGCCATATCGTGCACCGGTGTTGGGGAGGATATTGTTAGCGGCGCCGTAGCCTCAAATATTGTAACCCGCGTTACCGATGCCATGCCACTTGCACTTGCAACCGAAAAAACTTTGAACGAACTAAAACCTTACGACGGCTTTGCCGGCATCATCGGCATATCTGCCGCAGGAGAAATTTATCATGCTGATACGCATCCTTATATGGTATGGGCATCGTATGATGATGAGGTGGAGGTGTTTGGGTAGTTAAGCCGGCTTTCTGCCGGAAAAATTTAAAATCGACTCGGTAATTTATAAACGGCTCATTGTTAGGAAAGTATAATTCGATCGTGCTTTTTACAGGTATTTACACGTTTTTTCATGTTATTTCAGTTAATTATTTTATAATCAACTAGTTGTATTTAATTTAACCCCAAAAAGTGTCAACCCTGTCACCCCCCCCTGTATACCTACTATCTTCATTTTAAAAAGGCTATAACTGTCTTCAAATCTCTGCGCCATACATCCTTCAATCCTAAAATCAAGCGAACGGCGCAGCTCTCTTGAACGCCACTGAAAATAAACCACCGGTGAAAAATCATGGTTCAGACAAATAATCAACCTATCTTTAAACCCATGAAACTAAAACTAATCTTAGCATCCTTATTGCTGTGCAGTGCATTTGCCTTTGCACAGCAAAATGATATGAAAAACATTGCGGCAACCAACCCGCCCGATGTTGCTTTAGCACCATTGCGTTACCTGGCATCTGACGAATTAAAAGGCCGTAACATTGAGCGCCCCGAAATTAATACCGCGGCCCAATACATCGCCGACCAATTTAAAGCAGCCGGCGCAAAACCGGTTGCAGGAGCAAGTGGTTATTTCCAATTGTTCAACCTTAAGTTTGTTACGCCTTCAACAACCGGAACAGTATCCATTGGTTCGCTTACTTTTAAAACGACAGTCGATGCCCTGCAACCGGAGGCCAAAGATATAAAGCTTGATGCGCCTGTTATTTATGCGGGGAAGGATATAGCCGCCGGGCTGCCTGCTGCCGATGTAAAAGGTAAAGTAGTATTGGTGGATATGGGCAAGGTTGACCAAAACAACGGTTCGCAATATTTCCGCGGAGTGGCCGCGCTGCAAAAAACACTGACCGAAAAAGGCGCCGCCGCTCTTATTGAACGCTGGGACGCCGATCCAACTTTTTGGGGCGAAGTGGCCGGCTATCTTGGTGGCAGCAAACCGGCTGGCCCGACTGATGAAAATCAATTGCCAACTCTTATCATCAACGCAACCAAGCTTGATGATGCCGTAAAAACAGCTGGTGCAAAAGCCAGCATTAACATATCAGGCACGGGAATAAAAGATATCGCGCTGAAAAATGTAATGGCTTATATCCCGGGTACTGATGCGCAATTAAGCAAACAATACGTGCTGCTATCATCACATTACGACCATTTGGGCGTGGCTGCCGTACCAAAGATGGAAGAGGGCAAGTTGGATAGCATTTATAACGGTGCCAGGGATAATGCATCGGGCACCACGGCAATAATTGCGGCCGCAAGGTATTTTGGGAAACATCCATCAAAACGTTCAATACTATTTATTGCCTATACTGCTGAGGAGGAAGGCCTGCTGGGCAGTATTTATTATGCCGCGCACCCGGTTACGCCTTTAAAGCAAACTATCTACAATTTAAATATAGATAATGCCAGCTATAACGATACGACCTTAATATCGTTAGTTGGCATTGGTCGCACCAGCGCAGATCCGCTTATTGTTAAAGCTTGCCAGGCTTACGGCCTGCATGTAGGCGGCGACCCAACCGGCGGCCAGCTTTTTTCGGGCAGCGATAATTTCCCGCTGGCCGGCAAGGGCATACCCGCACCAACCTTTAGCCTCGGTATGAAAACATTTGACGGAACCATCACCAACCGCTACCACCAGCTAAGCGACGAAGCCGGTAATATGGACATGAACTATGTAATGAAATTCATCGGCTCCTATATCCTGGCTGCCAAATACATTGCCGATGACCCCATACAGCCGCAATGGACGGCGAAGGATGAGTATGATGGCGCATGGAAAACGTTGTATGGGCGATAGTCCGAAAAGTCAGTAAAGTCGGAAAAGACAGAAAGAAAATATAGTAGAAAAAAGCGCCGCTGTTTCATAAACAACGGCGCTTTTTATCTCTTCGGACTTTACTGACTTTTCCGTCTTTCCGGACTTCTTTCTATTTCAAATCAAAACTTGTCTTCCCCATAGTATATCCATCAGCATACATTAACACGGTGTACGAGCCTTTTTGGAATGCAACCGGGTTTACCCAATCAATGGTAAAGCCACTACCGTCATCCTTAAATTCGATGGATGTTTTGTAAGTGTACTGCAAATCCTGGCCGTCGGCATTAAAGGTACCGGCATCGGCACCTGTTACCAGGTTGCCGGTTGGGTCAATTACCCGCACATAAATATCGTGCATGTTTTTCTCGGCAACAGCATTGCTGGCCACGGTAAAGTTTATTTTTATTTTTTTAGCAACGCTCGAGCGTTTGGTGTCAACCTCTTTGCCACTGCCCCGTATTTTGTAGGCTACAACGTCCACTGTGGCTACTTTAAGGGCCGATGCTACTTTAACCTTGGTGCCCAAATCCTGGTTTTGTTTGGTGAGGTCGCTGTCTTTTTTTGCAGCGGTAGCCAAATTGGTTTTTAAGGTATCACGTTCTACTGCCAATGTTGCATTTTGTTTTTTAAGTTCTTCAATTTGGGCGGTGTAGCTGGTTACAAAATACCTTAACTGTTTTACGTCTTCCTGCGCTTTGGCCAGTTCGGCAACAGTCATTTTGCCTTTTGCCAACTCGGCCCTTAATACCCTGATTTTGGCTTTCAGCGAATCGTTTTTTGCCATCAGTGTCGACGACATTCGGGTTTTACCGGCGTTTACCTGCTCAATTTGGGCTTCAAGGCTGTCGAGCTCGGTCTGCAGCCTGGTTTTTTCGTCGTTCTGATAGACTATTTTGGTGTCCGATTTGTTTTTTTGCATGTACAAGTACACATCCGTAGCAAGCAAAGCCAATACAACCACAATAAGGAAGTAGATGACGTTTGAATTTCTTTTTGGTTGTTGGCTTGTTTGGTTTTCCATAGCAGTTAGATTTTTTTAAGTGTTCAATAATAATTAAAGTAAGCCGGTTTTATAATAATAAATGTTACAACTTATTTGTTTTCGCGTTTTAGCATTAATTCCCGGTATAATTATTGATTCTATCCCATTAAAATTTTGTAAAAGTGTGAAAATATAACGCACATATTGCCTTAAGAGATATAATAAGTGGTTTACGATTTATTAAAAGTAAACACAATATGCTTAAAACACAAAATACGGGCAATTATTATGTGTGATACTAAAACAGCTTGGCATTGAGTTTATATCTTTGCAGCTTTTAATAATTTGTTTGATGCGCATCTACCGGTTACTGATTTTCTTCCTGTTAATGTTTACTATTTGTGTAAAGGCACGCGCCCAGCCCAAGCAAAATATCGACTCCATCCTCAACGCAAAAAACGCGATTGAAGATACCATGCCGCCTAAACGCGAGTTTCGCGGCGTATGGATTGCTACTGTTGAAAACATTGACTGGCCAAGCAAACCCGGTCTGCCTGTCGACCAGCAAAAGCAGGAAATGATTGACAGGTTGAACGCCCACCAGCGCCAGGGGATAAATGAAATAATGTTCCAGATAAGGCCCGCAGCCGATGCTTTTTATGCCAAAAGCCGCGAACCATGGTCTAAATGGCTTACCGGTAAACAAGGGAAAGCCCCCGACCCGGCCTACGACCCATTGGAGTTTGCCATAAACGAGGCCCACAAACGCGGGATGGAACTGCATGCATGGTTTAACCCGTACCGGGCAACAAACGATGGTAAATTTTCACTATTAGCGCCCTCACATATCACCCGCATAAAGCCTGAATGGTTTTTTACCTACGGTGGCATTAAACTGTTTAACCCAGGGATACCCGAAGTACGCGACTATATTGTGAAGGTGTTTTTAGATGTGGTTGATAATTATGATATAGACGGCGTGCATTTGGACGATTATTTTTACCCGTACCAGATTGACGGGCAGCATATAGATGACGCGCAGACATTTGCCACTTATGGTGCCGGATATGATGATATCAGGGATTGGCGCCGCCACAACGTGGATACGTTGATTGAAATGTTGAGCGACAGCATCCAGGCACATAACCCAAGGGTAAAGTTTGGCATAAGCCCCTTTGGGATTTGGGCCAATGCCTATCAAAATCCCGAAGGCTCAGCAACACATGGCGGCTCGTCGTATTACGAGTTATTTGCCGACTCGCGCAAATGGGTTAAGGAAGGCTGGGTTGACTACATTAACCCCCAGTTATATTGGCCCATTGACGATCGCAACGCAGCGTTTAATACCCTGCTCGACTGGTGGAGCAACAATACCTATGGGCGACACCTGTATATTGGAATGGCCGCCTACCGGATAAATGAACGAAAGGTAACCAGGTTTAAAAACCCAGCCCAGATGCCCGAACAGATAAGGTATCTGCGCAAAAACCCGAGGGTGCAGGGCAGCGTTTATTTTAGTTCAAAATCTTTGATAAACAACCCGCTGGGTATTTCCGACTCGTTAAAGCAACACTACTATAAGTATCCCGCCTTACCGCCGGTGATGCTTTGGCTGGATTCGGTAGCACCAAAGCCGCCGCTAAACTTCATTGCAACGCAAACACCAAGAGGTGTCGAACTAAAATGGGCAACGCCGGAACTTGCACAAGATAATGAGCCGGTGTATGGCTACGTGGTGTACAAGTTTGATGGCAGCGAGAAGGTGAACTTAAACAACCCTGAGCACATCCTCCATATTCAATATAACAGCAGCACCTATTTTATTGATAAAGATGTAAAGAGGGGCAAAACGTATTTGTACGTGGTTACAGCGCTTGACAGGCTGAAGAATGAGAGTGAGCCATCGCCTACGGTGGCGGCTGTGATGAAGTAGGCACTGAGAGTCAAGAGTCAAAAGCCAAGAATCAAGACAAAGGCAGTGTGCTATCCTGGCTCTTCGCTCTTTGTTCTACATTCCTCAAATAAATATCAATCTCAGCATCGCCCATCCCATATATTTTCTCCGTTTTCCAAAACTCCAGGTAAATTTCGGGTTTGGTTCGCACGCCGTAATTATAAATATCGAGCAGTTTCTGTTCAATATAATTTAACCCGTTTTCGTTTACCTGCAAGCGCTTAAGCTGTGCTTCCAAAGCTGGTTTTAAAAAATGATGGCTGCCCCAAAATTCGGTGTTGTCAATAAATTTACTTAACACTTTTGCATCGCCGCTTACATATGCTTTCCATGCCTTTACCGCTGTGGCAAAATCTTGCGGGTTAAGCTGCTCACGTATGTTATCATACAGGTATTCCAGTTCTTCGCCATTTAGTTCACCCATTCCCCTGAAATCGGCTTTACCGGGGAAATCGCCGGGGCAAATCAAATAAATGCAGGGTAATGATAAATCGGTTTTTTGTTCAAGATAAGCCAGTACACCCAGCAGGTTGGCCTGGCAATGCAAATCAAATTCAAACCATAAATTTATTTCGTCATATTCACCGGTTAGCTTACCCAACTCATCAAGCATTTTGTGTTGATAGCTTTCGGGTTGATCATTAAACGTTTCAGTAATCCACGCTTCGCGGTTTCGCCAAAACCCGGCCGACGAAATGTTTTCTTCAACAGGGCCTTCCGAAAGAACCTCGCGCCAAACCATAATATCGCCATCAATGCCGGTTTGTTCAAAACCATACCGGGTGGAGTCGCCGTTGAGAACGTGGAGAATGCTCATGTTTTTGAAATTTATTAGTAACAACAAATTTATGATTTTGAAAAGAAAAACATTCTGAAACTGTTTAAAGTTATATTAGCCTGATGAAAACCATAGTAATCACCCAGCCCGGCGGCCCGGATGTTTTGCAGCTTGCTGAACGCCCGGTGCCTGAATGTGCGCCAACCGAAGTTTTGGTAAAAGTGCATGCTGCCGGCATTAACCGCCCTGATGTTTATCAGCGTAAGGGAAACTACCCGCCGCCGCACGGTGCACCGGTTGATATTCCCGGGTTGGAAATTGCTGGTGTAATTGAAAAAGTTGGTACTGATGTTACGCGCTGGAAAGTTGGCGACAAAGTTTGCGCCCTGGTAATGGGCGGTGGCTATGCCGAATACTGCAACGTGCCCGAGGACCAATGCCTGCCTGTTCCGGAAAATTTAACGTTTGAGGAAGCAGCATCACTCCCAGAAACATTTTTTACCGTGTGGAGTAATGTGTTCGACAGGGGACAATTAAAAGGCGATGAAACTTTGCTGGTACATGGCGGCTCGAGCGGAATTGGCGTTACTGCCATCCAAATGGCTACTGCGTTAGGGCACAAGGTTTATGTAACGGCCGGTAGTGATGAGAAATGCAGGCTTTGCGAAGCAATTGGTGCTATAAAAGCGATAAACTATAAAACGGAAAGCTTCCCCGATGTTATTAAGCAGCTTACCAATGGGAAAGGTGTTGACGTTATTTTAGATATGATTGGCGGTGACTATACCCCGGGTAACCTTGCCTCGCTGGCCGACGAAGGCCGTTTGGTACTTATTAATGCCATGAACGGCAAAGATGGACAAGTTGATTTATCAGTGGTGATGCGTAAACGATTGAATATAACAGGTTCCATGCTGCGTTCGCGGGATGTGGTTTTTAAAGCGGCGATTGCACGCAGCCTCGAAAAAAATATCTGGCCCTTGCTGGCATCGGGTAAAATTAAGCCTATTGTTTATAAAGTCTTGCCCGCTGAAAATGCTGCTGATGCGCATCGGTTGATGGAGAGCAGCGAGCACATTGGGAAGATAGTTATCAGTTGGTAGTAGAGAAAAAGTCAATAGTCCATGGTCCATAGTCGATAGCTATTTTGGGATTTAAACTATGGTCCATGGTCTATCGACTATCGACTAAAAAAATCTTGCTTCTCCTATTTTAATATTTGTTTATAAATCATAACTTTGCGCTCCGAAACAGGCGGTATTTTTATGATATCTTTTGTTTTGTAATAAATACTTTAAATTACCAGGTAATATATGCCAAACATTGGAAAAATATCAC
>JBDUDE010000349.1:0-2242 GCA_040003105.1 Mucilaginibacter sp.
TATTGCGTACATTGTTTGTTAATTATTGTTTTAAAATTCGAGGTGCAAATATAGGGATTCATATTGCAATAAACAACACCTCAATTACTTTTTATTCTTTTCTTCAGCTTCGCCTAAAACGCGTTGTATTTCCTTAATAAAAGTTTCATTGGCATCTTTCAGCTTCAGGTCGCGGTCAAACGATTCATCAAACCAAACCTTTTTGCTTTTGCGCTGGTAGTTAAATTCGATATAATAACGTAAAGGCTTGCCTTTAATTTTGGAACTATCGCCCAGTTCCTGTACCGGGAAATCCCAAAAGCCGAGTTCGGCAGCTTTGCGGTGCAGGTAAAGTAAATCGCTATTGCGGAGCGGTAAATTAGTTTTCACTAACGAGTCTTTGCGGTTCAGGTATTGATAATCGCCGGTTTTAGAGTCATAAGTATTAACCATACTGTCACTGGTGCCGTATTTAAACACAAATGATTTAAACTCACTAAACTTATACGGTGCATTTTTTATCATGTGGCTATAATAATAAACGCAGTACAGCAGGAACGGAACAACTATGGTTAGCGTAAAGAATATTTTTTTCGCCTTGTCAGACATTTTAATTAGTTGATTAGAGGTTTGTTAATTAGAGATTAGTTAAATATTGTCGATGGGAATCGGTTCCGTTAATTCATTTTCCCATTTGCTTACTACCGCCGTTGCCATGGCATTGCCTAAAACATTCGTGGCCGATCGTCCCATGTCCAGCAGCGGGTCAATGCCAAGAATTAAGGCCAACCCTGCTTCCGGGATATTGAACAGTGGCAAAGTGCCTGCAATTACTACCAGCGACGCCCGCGGAACACCGGCAATGCCTTTGCTGGTAAGCATTAATATCAACAGCATTGTAACCTGCTGCCCCAGCGATAAATGCATATTATATGCCTGGGCCAGGAATAACGAAGCAAAGGTCATATACATCATCGACCCATCCAGGTTAAACGAATAGCCGAGTGGCAAGACAAAGCTCACAATTTTGTTACTGCAGCCAAATCGTTCAAGTTCCACCAATACTTTCGGATATGCAGCTTCGCTGGTCGATGTGCTGAACGCGATAAGCATCGCGTCTTTTATCTTGCCAACCAGGGTAAATACGCGTTTACGCAACACCACAAAACCAGCAAAAATAATTACGATCCAAAGCATGGTAAGCGAAAAATAAAACTCGCCGATAAAAACAGCGTAAGTTGATAACACACCAAGCCCCTGTTTAGCAACCACCGCCGTAATACCGCCAAACACGGCTAAAGGCGCCAGCATCATTACATAGCCGGTTATTTTCATAACAACGTGGGCAAGGGCATCCATCGCCTTTATTAGTATCTGGCCTTTTTCGCCAATTGCTGCAGTCGCTACGCCAAAAAATATCGAGAAAACTACTATCTGCAGTATCTCGTTTTTAGCCATTGCATCGAAAAAACTTTTCGGGATTACGTGATCGATAAAATCTTTAAACGAGATGCCTGACTTTTTAATACCTGTGGCTAAATGACTGTCAGGCAGTGGTAAGTGCATTTCTGTACCCGGTTGAAAAAGGTTAACCAGCAGCATACCCAATAAAAGAGATACCAACGTAGCACTCAGAAACCAAAGCATGGTTTTGCCGCCAATACGTCCAACCGCCTTTATATCGCCCACCTTAGCCACACCAACCACCAGCGTTGAAAACACCAGCAGCCCCACTATCATTTTTATCAGGTTAAGAAAGATGGTGGTTAAAATGGTGAATCCTTCCAGTTTGTCTTCCCGCAAGGTATCGGCAGCCGTGCGCAAACCGGACTGTACCGAACGCTGTGTTTTAAGCTGTTTAAAAGCCGCGGTGGTGCTGTCGGTTAAGGCCAGGCGGGCATCCAGCTTTTTCATGGTATCCTCGGCGGCGTGTAAATTCTTGTTGACGGAATCGATAACGTAAACGTTGTAAAGGTATCCTGCCAGCACGCCTAATATAAGCGCGATAAAAATATACAGCGTAAGTCTGCTTTTTTGCATACAGCTAATTTAGCCTGCAAAAGTAGTGATTTTTTTAGTCGGAAAGACGGAAAGTCCGGA
Source organism: Mucilaginibacter sp. (assembly GCA_040003105.1). GTDB lineage: Bacteria > Bacteroidota > Bacteroidia > Sphingobacteriales > Sphingobacteriaceae > Mucilaginibacter. Next base: position 2,080 of record JBDUDE010000349.1, read on the forward strand.
AGTCCGAAACAAGCTGCATATCAAGTGGAAATGCATGGTATCAAACTATTTCTTTCGGTCTTTCCGACTTTCGGACTAACCTATATTTTCTCTACCACAACCGCTGTCCCGTAGGCCAAAACCTCGGTAACACCCTGCATTACTTCATTGGCATCGTAGCGCA
>JBDUDE010000590.1:0-2242 GCA_040003105.1 Mucilaginibacter sp.
ATGCAACCCAAATACCATTCGAAGTTACTTCAACGCAAGCAATTACCGATGCCCTTCATTTCCAGCAAAAAGTTTTCCAGGACGAGTTTACCGTGAAAATGATAAGGCAGCTCACCACATCGCCCGATGGCAAAACGGTGGCTTTTAACGCAGCTGGTTACATCTACATAAAAGCCCTGCCCAATGGTGTGCCTACCCGCATCACCGCAACACCCGACTTTGAATACGAGCCCGCCTTTAGCCCAGACGGCAAATCGCTGGTGTATGTTGACTGGACCGACGAACTGAAAGCTTCCATCAATAAAATAGACCTTACAACCTGCCAGGTTACCCGTTTAACTGCTGAAAAAGGTTACTATTACTCGCCCGAATTTTCGAATAAGGGTGATAAGATAGTTTTCCGGAAAGGTGAAGGGAATGGCACATCTGGCTATGCGTTTGGTAAAAATCCTGGTATTTACACCATCCCGGCAAACGGCGGCACGCCAAAAATGATAATCAACAACGGCATTCAGCCGCAGTACGCGGCCGACGATTCAAAAATCTACTATCAAAGCTACGAGGGCGATAAAAAAGCCTACAAGGTGATGGATACCACCGGGGCTAACCAGCGGGCGTTATATACCTCAAAATATGCCACCCAGTTTAACCCAAGCCCTGATGGTAAATGGATGGCTTTTACCGAGCTATTTAACTGTTACATTACCCCGATGGTTTATACAGGTAGTCCGCAGGAATTATCAGCCGGAAATAAAGCCATCCCGTTAAGCAAGCTAACCCGCGACGCCGGAACCTACCTGCACTGGAGCAAGGACAGTCAAAAACTGATGTGGACGCTTGGTCCGAAATATTTTGTACGCGACATAAGGAATGCGTTCCCGTTTGCCGATGGCGGAACGGATAAAACGCCGCCAATAGATACCGCTGGTACAGAAATCGGCCTGAAATTAAAAACTGATTTACCAAATGGTGTTATTGTATTTAAAAATGCAAGGATAATTACCATGAAGGGCGATGAGGTAATTGAAAACGGCACCATCATCGTTACCCAAAATAAGATAACCGCTATTGGCAAGTCGGAAACAATTGCGGTGCCTGATAGTGCGAAGGTCTATGACCTTGCCGGTAAAACAATTATGCCGGGTATTGTTGATGTACACGGCCATCTTGGCACCAGTCCCGATGGCATCTCTCCACAGCAGGACTGGCACTATTACGCCAACCTGGCTTTTGGTGTAACCACCGCGCACGACCCGTCGAGCAATACCGAAATGGTGTTCAGCCAAAACGAAATGTTGAAAGCTGGTAATATGGTTGGCCCCAGGGTTTACTCAACCGGCACTATACTCTATGGCGCCGATGGCGATTTTAAAGCTGTGATAAATAGTTTTGACGACGCGCTTTCCAATATCCGCAGGTTAAAAGCCGTGGGCGCATTTTCGGTAAAAAGCTACAACCAGCCCCGCCGCGAACAGCGCCAGCAAGTTATTGAAGCCGCCCGCCAGCTGCAGATGGAAGTAGTGCCCGAAGGCGGCTCCACATTTTTTACCAATATGAATATGATATTGGATGGCCACACCGGCATTGAGCATAGCATACCTGTTTGGCCTGTTTATAAAGATGTAAAAAGCCTGTGGAACGCCAGCAAAACTGCTTACACGCCCACGCTGATCGTCAGCTATGGCACGCAATGGGGCGAAACTTTCTGGTACGATCGCACTGAGGTTTGGAAAAATGAGCATTTGTTGAATTTTACCCCGCAATCAATTATCGATGCTCGCTCAAGACGCAGGAGCACATCGGAATATGGTGATTACGGCCACATAGAAGTATCCAAATATGTAAAGCAAATTGCCGATGGCGGCACAAAGGTAAACTTAGGCGCGCACGGGCAGTTACAGGGCCTTGGCGCACATTGGGAGTTGTGGATGCTGGCTCAGGGCGGGATGACACCACTGCAGGCCATCCGCTGCGCAACAATGAACGGCGCATCATATCTCGGCATGGATAAAGAAATAGGCTCCCTGGAATTGGGCAAACTGGCCGATATGATTGTGCTTGACGCCAATCCGCTTGTCGACATAAGGAACAGTGAAAAAATAAAATACGTAATGGTTAACGGCCGCCTGTACGATGCCAACTCGATGAATGAAATTGGCAACCGCGAAAAACCAAGGCAACGCTTTTGGTGGCAGCTAAATCGCGGCGCAATATCTGATTTACCGGTTGGCAATACCGAGAC
>JBDUDE010000866.1:0-7456 GCA_040003105.1 Mucilaginibacter sp.
AGTATACTGATAATCAGTAACTTATAAACACGTCATTATAAGGAACGAAGCAACCGCGAACTATTCAAGTCGGCCCTGTATAGTTCGCGGTTGCTTCGTCGTTCCTCCTCGCAATGACAAAGTTTTTATCTTAACTTCTAATTAATTGCCGGGCTTTCAAAATGTAGCTTTTTAAGGCCATTTTTTATTTCCGGGCAGCTCATAAACAGGTTCCAGATCAGCCCGCTGCGGTAGTTCTCAATCATCACCACAATCGGCCCCTGGTCAATCGCAAGATACGATTTTGCATACCAATTATGCGATTCACTGAAAGCATCTGTAAAACCATATTCGCCCCATATTTTATCGCCCAAATCATAATAAAAATGACGCAGTGCTTTCATGGAATATTCAGGCGTATATGGAAATGCTGATAAAGCAGCGGTAGGTGTTATCACTCCTAAATCGTTGTTAGGTGCATGGGCATTGTAGCCTTCAAAATTATCGCTTGCGGTAAGTCCCCAGCAGTTTTCGCCATATCCTTTAAACTTTTTGGGATTATCAACGCAGTAATCGTGGTTGATAAGCGTATGGTTTAAATTTTGCTCCCAGTAATCGGCATATTGGTCTTTCAAGCCCTTTGGGTTAAGCGCCTGGAAGGTATACTGCGAAAAGAAAAGCGGCCCGCCATAAGGGAAACCAAGCGGCAATTTATGCCCGTAATAGGTATTGCCATTCTTAAAAAAATCGCTCTGCGCCCAGCCGCCAAAATAAGCTTCAGACGATACCGGGTAGCGTTCTGCCGATTCGGCGAGGATATAAGTTATCATACACTCATTAAACCCGCGGATAGCAAAGTTCATGGCCCAGCCATTATTCGGCGACCAATGCCAGTATAAATTCGGTCTGCCTTCGCGCGTAAACCAGCTCCACTCCATTTCTTCCCAAAGGTTATTCACCATGCCGCGTATGCGGGCCTCCTGTTGGTTATTGGCCGTAAAGTATTGGCGGGCGCACAACAGGCCCTCAAATAAGTATGACGTTTCCACAATGTCCGCCCCATCATCCTTACGGCCAAACGGAATAACCTTGCCGGTTTCGCCGTTCATCCAATGTGGAAACGCGCCGTGAAACGATTCGGCCTTCATTAAAAAGGTCAACATCTTCAACATCCGGTTTACGGCCTGCTCATGGGTTATCCACTTGCGGTGGGCGGCCACGATCATCGCCATAATACCAAAGCCCGAGCCGCCGGTAGTTACAACCTCATCGCCATAACCATACGATTTATTGCTGCGTTCCCGCGCGAGTCCGCTCACCGGGTGACCAAAGTCCCAAAAATAACGGAACGTTTGCCGCTGTACCACATCAAGCAGGGCGCTGTCAGTAAGGTTTTTGATGATGCCCACGGGTTTAATGCCGTCCTCTTTTGGGGCGGACGGTCGCGCCACACAGCAGGCCGATAGTAGTATTAATAAGGGTAGTAGTAGTTTCTTCATTAGTTTAATTGTTCTATTAGTAGTTAGCGTATGCAATTGGGCTAAAGCCCCCTCTAAATCTCTCCGCTAATTGGCCGAAGACTTCAGCTGCACTCATTGTTAAACCCCTTTTTATCTTCAAATTTTCAAATCACCACATCTTCAAATTTTTCTGCATCCGCACATCCGCACATCATCACAATTTCGGGCTGGTAAAGCCCAATCCTTTCATCCCTGCTTTCACTTCGGGGCAGCTCATAAATAAGTTCCACAAAAGGCCGCTCCGATAGTTTTCGGTCATAACAATTATCGCCCCCTGGTCAATAGCCAGGTACGAGTCGGCAAACCATACATCGGTAAGGTTAAACGCATCGTAAAAGCCGTACTGTCCCCAGGTTTTATCGCCCAGCTTATAATAAAAGAATTTTAAAGCTTTCATTGATTGCACCGGCGTATAGGGCAGAGAAGCAATGGCAGCAGTTGGTGCAATTACGCCAACATCATTAGTTGGCGAACTGGCGGTATATCCACCTTTTATGTCGCTTGCGGTAAGTCCCCAGCAATCTGCGCTGTAGCCGTTATAGCTTTTGGGGTTGGCAACACAATAGTTATAATTAATGGAGGCATGCGCCTTGTTTTGCACGTCGTAGCTGGCATAAGCATCGGTTAAACCGTTCGGGTTTATCCCCATAAACGAATACTGTGAAAAAAACAGCGGACCACCCGTTGCAGGCCCTAACGGCAACGTAACGCCAAAGTAGCTGCTGCCATTTTTAATACCACCGTTTAACGCCCAGCCATTGGTGTACACGGTCTTGGGAACGCTATGCGTGGCTGATGACGCCGCCATAACATAAGTTATCAGCGCTTCGTCCCAGCCGTTAATTTTCATGTTTATTGCCCAGCCATTGTTGGGGCTCCAGTGCCAGTATAAAACATCCTGGTTGCCCTGCCTGAACCAGTCCCACTCTACTTTGTTCCAAATGGTGTTAATATCGGCCCGTAAATTGGCTTCAGCCGTTGCTGCGCCGTTGAAATATTGACGTGCTGTTAACAGCCCCTGAACCAGGTACGATGTTTCCACCAAATCGGCGCCGTCATCCTGTGCGCTAAACGGCACAACAGCACCGGTAGCGCCATTCATCCAATGCGGATAGGCGCCATGAAATGTTTGGGCCGTATTCTTTAAAAACGATACAATTTTTTGCATCCGGGCCAAACCGTCAGCCCTCGAAATAAAGTTGCGGTTTACCCCTGCAACAATAGCCATTATCCCAAAGCCTGAGCCGCCGGTGGTTACTACGTCGCCGGAGGTATTACGCTCGCGCGCCAGGCCGCTGGTCTGATGGCCAAATTCCCAGAAATATTTTAGCGTTTGTTTTTCAACCAAATCAAGCAGCTGGTCATCAGTAATTATCGGGAATTTATTGACCGAATCGATAGCAGTGGTAAGCGCTACATCAACTTCAGATTGTAACGCCCCTTTGGCCGCCGATTGCAGCCCCGTTGAAACCGACAGAGAATATTGAGTTATCGGCTGCAGCCCGGTTGGTGTTAAAACCACCGTACTATCGCTGTTTTCGTAGCTGGCGCCGTAAGTTGCCGCCGCCCCGTCTTTCGACCGTATGTTTACGCTCCCGTTCACAGAGTTATGGTCAACAGGCGCCGAAAACGATAGCTTGATTACCGGCTTACTGTTAACGTTTGTGTAGTTATACCCATTGAAAACACCATTAACCTTTAGCGCATTAAAGCTAAAAGATGGGGGAGTGGGCGTAACCGGGGTAACCGGAGTTACTATCTTTCCTTTGCTGCATGCCACCAATATCGCCAATACCGCCATCCCACCAAAAATCCTAATATCTTTCATGCTTAAATCAAAGAAAACGCCGTTTAACTTTTTTAAGTTTCAAAAAAAGAGGCTACCCGGATTACCCAGGCAACCTCATAATCAATCAACCGTTTATCTTCCTGCGTTCTCCAGGTTGTACAAAGCTGATGCCTTGCCTGCAGATAACGCTTTATTGTAAATTCTAACCTGGTCAGTTCCGCCAGTATTAAAGCTGGCCCAATCCTGAGCTCCTGTTGCCGACGTCTGGCTCGGTGTGGTCATAAACTGCACGCAGCCAACTACCACTTTACCAACGTTTGTAAATGCAAGCGGACCTGTTAAAGAACCCGCTGTGCCGGAAGCAACCGAGTTTCCGTTTACGTAAACTGCGCATTTACCGCCAGTTTCGTTGTAGGTAAAAATAATGTTAACCCATTTATTAAACAGGTTTGGCACATTGTCAACCGCAAAAGTGTTGTCGTTGCCGGCTTGTGCCATGTGAAATCGTAACTTTCCATTAGTGTTGTCGCTACCATTTTCAAAAAACATATCCAGGTTACCCCAAAAATTTGATGTATTAGCAAGGCTAAAAAAACCAATAATACCGGTTGATGGCGGTGGGGTATTCACCCACACGCTGAGGGTAAAGCTGTGCAAGCCAGCTAAGGCCGGTGAAGCATCGGCAAGCACATAGTTATGCAGGCCGCCCTGCAGCCCTGTTCCTTTTCCAACACCGGCCGCAAACGAGGTTCCGGTTGCTGCGCCTGATGTTTTTGAAACACTGTCAATAAGTGAGTTATTGAATGCCCAATACGCTACCATGTTATCCGGGTCGATAGATTTTGAACTGGAGTATCCACCGTAAGAGGGCAGCGGTTTTACCGGCGCGTATGATTTATCGTCAAAACCTTTCTGGCACGAGGTTATGGTGAAAACCATAGCAATAGCCGTAACAGCCGCTATAAATAAATTTCTTTTTGTTTTCATCTCTTTATATTTAATAATATTTTTAATAGTTAGGGTTTTGAACTAAGGTGCCTGCGCTCAAATCAATTTCATTTTGCGGCAAAGGCCAAACTTCGTTTTTGTTAGCTTTGAACCCTCTGGCGCCAAATACTTCAACACCGCGGCCCTGGCGTATCACATCAAAATAGCGGTCAAATTCCATAGCCAGTTCAATATGTCTTTCGTTATAAATTGCTGTACGTAATGCCGCCTGGTCTGTTGTAGTTACTTTTGGTAAAATAGCATTGTTACCTGCCCTGGCGCGTGCCCTTACTGCCTCTAAAGGAGCCAAAGCCGCTGCCGAATTGCCAAGCTCATTGTTTGCTTCGGCATTCATCAACAAAACATCGGCATAGCGTATTGCAATTTTATTTTGCTGGGCGCCCTCGTTAAATCCTGATACATATAAGCTGAATGGCACATACGATTTTTGATTGTACATAGTACTGTTTCCTGATCCCGGTATAACATCGCCTTCAGGCGTGGTTTCACCACGGAAAATTATAGTAGCGTCTTTACGCGGGTCGCCTGCTTCGTACGAAGCTACCAGGCTTGCACTTGGAACGTTAAAGCCCCAGCCGCCACCGGTTGAGCCATCCACACCTTGTACTTGTGAGTACTGGGAATTTGAAGCATCAGGGTTATTTGGAATAAGCGCGCATTGTATTTCGAAAATAGATTCAGAATTGTTTTTATTGGTCGTTCTGAACAGTTGCTCGTAGTTAGGGAACAAGGTATACCCGAGGCCCATAACTGTGGTTGTATAGGTAAGCACATCATTCCATTTTTTCTGGTACATGGCAGCCTTAGCATGCAGCGCCAATGCAGCGCCCTTAGTAATGCGACCAACGTCGGCAGCGCCGTATGACTGCGGCAATACTGCTGCGGCATCTGTTAAGTCGGTTTCGATGGCGGCCCACACCTGCGCTTTCGGTGTGCGCGGAATATTGTACTCGCTTGCAGCTTTAGGAACGTGTAAACGCAGCGGTACATCACCGAATGCCCTTACCAGCCTGAAATAAGCCCATGCACGCACAAACTTAGCTTCGGCCAAATACCTTGCTTTAAGCGTGGCATCCATAGTAATTCCCGGCACATTGTCTAAAACCTGGTTAGCAAAATTGATAGTTTTGTATTCGCCACCCCAAAAATCGGCAATTTGTCCTTCGCCCGAATTCGCTGTAAAGTTGTGAAAATCGTTCATAAACGCAGCATCAGCAGCAGTACTGCCTTTGTTAACATCGTCCGATCCCATGCTTTCAACAGCAATTGATGCAAATGCTATGTTGGTCCATTCGTGCAGGTTAGCATACATTGCGCTAACTGCGGAAGTAGCGTCCGCGGGGGTTTTCCAAAACTGGGTTGCCGCCACGTTACCCGCTGGGTTTACATCCAGAAATGTTTTTTTACACCCCTGGAACACTATTGCAGTTGCTATAAAACACAACCCCAATACTTTCGTTAAATTTTTTCTACTATTCTTCATCGTTATTCAATTAAAAAGTAACATTAACACCAAAATTGTAGGTTGCATACAATGGGTAAACCTCCGAATCAATACCAAGGTCGCCTACTCCGCCGCCGATTTCCGGCGTGAAGCCTTTATACCCAAATATGTTAATTGCATTTTGGGCGTTGGCATAAAACCTTATTTTTTGTACGCCAAACTTCCTGAGCGTATTGCCTGGCAGGGTATAACCTAACTGTGCATTACGAACCCTGAAGTACGCGCCGCTTTCAACAAAAAACGAGTTTGGTTTTGAGTTATCATTGGTACCAACATTGGTTGACGGGTAGGTATTCGAAGTACCTGCCCCGTGCCAGCGATGATCATAAAAATCCTGGGTAAAGTTCTCGTTACCAAAACGGAAACCAATGTTTGCGTTGTACACATCAACATCAGCCACGCCTTGTAAATCAATAGCTAAATCAAACGCTTTGTAAGTAAATGCTGTATTGAAACCATAGTTGATTTTAGGATTTGGGTTGCCTAACACCACACGGTCACGGGTGTCAATTTGTTTATCGCCATTAGTGTCCTGGTAAATAAAATCACCCGGCTGTGCGCTTTTCTGATTCGATGCTGCAACCTCCGCTGCGGTTTGGAAAACACCGGTAACCCTGTAGCCGAAAAACTCGCCAATTGGCTCACCAACTACAGTGCGCGTTCCAAGGTTGCCATTTGCCATACCTTTGCCACCAGAGTATATTGGGTTTTTACCGCTTAATACGCTCAACACTTTGTTGTTATTTATGCCAAAGTTGCCGCTGAACGAGTACGAAAAGTCTTTATTAACCTGGTCTTTCCAGCTTAACGAAAATTCAAAACCCCGGTTTTGTATATCGGCCTGGTTACCGATAATTGACCCGCTGTTTGTACCAACAGAGGCCGGAATTGGGATCGAAAATATCGCGTCTTTTGTTTGGCGGTCATAGTAGTCCGCTTCGAATGTTAAGCGATTATGTAAAAACCCTGCTTCAAGACCAAAGTCGCTTCCCTGCGATTTCTCCCAAACAATAACCGGCGGTACTACAGTATTTATACTTGCACCCTGTACCGGCTGGTTGCCGAAAATAGCGGTAAGGTAAGGATCGGCAGAAACTGTAAGTTTAGATGGGTTAATTGGCACGACTGAATTACCCACACGGCCAAAACTTCCGCGCAGCTTCAAGTTATCAAACAGGTGCTGGTCTTTCATAAACGACTCGTTGGTTATAACCCAACCAGCGCCTACCGACGGGAACCAGCCGTAAGCGTTAGGGAAAAACTGTGAGGCGCCGTCATGACGAATAGAAGCGTTTAGCAAATACTTGTTCTGGAACGAGTAATTTACCCTTGCAAATTGTGAAAGGGTACGATTATGTATTTGTAAACCTGCGTCTCTTATACGAGTAACTGCGGCGGCGGCAGGATATGAAGTAAATAAATTACCTGAAGCATCGTATGGTACATTATTCGCATTCGCTTCTAATTGGTGAGTGCTGTTATCCTGCGCGCTGTAGCCTGCCAGTGCTGTAAGCCGGTGGTCCTTGTACCTATAATCATAAGTCAGGGTGTTCTCCCAAATCCAGTTACGATTTTCGGTGTGCCCAATGTTTAAATTTGTACTGGTGCTGTTTTGTGCGGCAGTAGCAGCATAAATTGGTGTAAAGCCCCTTGTTT
>JBDUDE010000791.1:0-7453 GCA_040003105.1 Mucilaginibacter sp.
TTCTAAGTTCATATTCTGCTTGTAGATGGCGTGTTTAATTTCGTGACGACGGGTAATTGATTTTTTCTCAAATGCCTGGCGACTGCGAAGTTCTCTTAAAACACCGGTCTTTTCAAATTTCTTCTTGAAGCGTTTCAATGCTTTATCTAATGATTCGCCGTCTTTTACGTTAATAATGATCATAATTCCCAAATACCTCCTTTCAGGGACGGCAAAGGTAAGTAATTGTTTTTGAATATGAAAGGGGATTATTGAAATGTTTTAAGGTTGAAAAGTTGTAAGGTTGTTGCTGGCTGTAAATTTTATAACATTTCAACTTTACAACATTTCAACCTTACCTCAACACCTCCCTGCTTATCACAATCTTCTGAATTTCCGACGTCCCCTCGCCTATTGTACACAATTTTGCGTCGCGGTAATATTTTTCAACCGGGAAGTCTTTGGTATAACCATAGCCGCCGAATATTTGTACAGCCTCTGTAGCGGTACGCACCGCAACTTCTGAAGCAAAATACTTTGCCATGGCCGATTGTTTGGTTACTGGAAGGTGCCTGTTTTTCAAATCGGCAGCCTGCATTATCAGTAATTCGGCTGCTTCAATTTCGGTAGCCATATCGGCCAGTTTAAAGGCGATGCCCTGGAAGTTACTTATCGCCTGTCCAAACTGCTTGCGCTCTTTTGAATAAGCTACAGCGGCTTCAAAGGCTCCTTTAGCAATGCCTAATGATAAGGCAGCAATGGAAATACGACCACCATCCAACACCTTCATTGCCTGTTTAAAGCCCTCGCCTTCCACGCCTAATAAATTCTCTTTCGGTACGCGGCAATTATCAAAAATCAGTTCTGTTGTTTCCGAAGCACGCATCCCAAGCTTATTTTCCTTTTTACCATGGGTAAACCCGGAAGTGCCTTTTTCAATAACAATGGCCGATATTCCTTTTGAGTCGCCTTTCTCACCCGTACGTACCATCACAACGGCCACGTTGCCGGATTTGCCATGGGTAATCCAGTTTTTTGAACCGTTTACAATATAATGATCGCCATCTAAAACTGCGGTAGTATTCATCCCCATTGCATCCGAGCCGGTATTAGCTTCGGTGAGTCCCCAGGCGCCCAGCCATTCGGCAGTTGCCAGTTTTGGCAGCCAGCGGTGTTTTTGTTCTTCGCTACCAAAAGCCAGGATGTGACCGGTGCATAACGAGTTATGTGCAGCAACCGATAAACCTATCGAGCCGCAAACCTTGGCTATCTCAACAATAACAGTTACATATTCAAAATATCCGAAACCCGAGCCGCCATATTCTTCCGGAACAAATACACTCATCATGCCCAACTCACCCAATTGCTTAAATAGTTCAATTGGAAAATGCTGTGCCTCGTCCCATTCCATCACATGCGGACGGATGTGTTTTTCGGCAAAATCCCTGGCCATCTGGCCTATCATTTTTTGGTTGTCGTTTATAGAAAAATCGTACCCGGCAGGTACATCGGTAAGCATCGAATCCATGTATTTATAATTGATTTTTAGCAAAGTAACACAATATTTTACGTATTGGTTTGCTCAAACCGGCTATGAAAAGGGACAGATTTGGTATATGGTATGAATTGTAGGTTTAGGGGGAATAGGGTTGATTGTTGGCACATTTGCGAATGAAAATATTTTCGCTACACGTTGTAAAAACGCCTGTAATTATAATTAAATACATCCGGCATCTTCTCAATACTCCGCCAACACAACCACTTTATCACAAACCTCAGCAATCCGTTCCCTCCCATTCAAAAAACCTAATTCAACCACAAAGGAAAAACCGGCAACTATACCGCCCATTTCCTGTATTAGCTCACTGGCTGCTAATGCCGTACCGCCGGTGGCCAGCAGATCGTCATGTATTAATATATGTTGGCCGGGTTCAAAGGCATCGGTATGCAATTCAATGATGGCGGTGCCATACTCTAACTTGTAGGCCTTTTGTTTTATAGTGAATGGCAATTTGCCGGCCTTACGTACCGGCACAAACGGCACACCCAATTTAGTTGCCAGCGTTAATCCAAACAAAAACCCACGGCTTTCAATCCCGGCGATAGCATCAATGCGAATGCCTTTCAATTGTTCTGCAAAAGCATTTACGATGCTTTCGCATAGCTGCGGACTTTTTAATATAGGTGTAATATCCTTAAATATTATTCCCGGCTTGGGGAAATCAGGTATATCGCGTATGGCCGATTTTATTTGCTGCGCTATCATTTAAAACTTATATATGGTTCAATTTTACGTAAAATTCCGGCATCCAACAGCACAATATTTTTCAAATCATCTATCGAATTATAATTGCCATGCTGTTTGCGGTATTCAATTATGGCGTTCACCTGTTTATAGCTTAGATACGGAAATAGACGTAGCTGGTCGAACGAAATGGTGTTGATAGGTATCTTTTTAATGTTCGCATGGTTTACCGACACTTGGTTTTTAATTTCTTCATAGCGCAACGAGTCGATACCATAAATTTCCTTCAACTGTTCTTTCCGATAAAAGCCGCCCAGCCTGTTGCGGTAACGCAAAATTATTACTGCAGACGCCGGCCCAACTCCTTTTAGCTCCGTTAGCTTTGCAGAATCGGCTGTATTCAGCTCAATAATTTCGCCGGGTTTAACTTTCTTCGCGGCATAAGCAGCATCCGGGATGTTAATGTATGGCTCCAGTCGCTTATAGTCATCAGGGGTTACAGCATAAATTTTCTTTAAATCCTGCTTGTTGTAAAACCTGCCGCCTTTATCGGTATAGTGTTTTATAACTTCTGCCTGGTGATCGCTTAAGCCCAGTTGTTGCCATTGGGGTATCGTTAGTGTGTTTGGGTTGAAGGGGAACAATACCGGCGGCGTTTTCTTTTCTGCGGTTTCCGGCGCTTCTTTATCAGGGTCGAACCCGGATTTGGCACCTGCTTTGTTTAATTGTGCGGCTGCTTTGTTAAAATCTTTGAAATTTATTGTATTATCTTTGCGGAACACCTGATAAACATAGGGCGCAGCAAGTACCAATGCAATCAAAACAACAAGAATTACCAACCCATTCCATTCCTTTTTGGTTATTGACAGGTAATTTTTTATCCGCGTTTTCATTAACAGGTTTATCAGGGTTAAATTAAATAATTTTTCAGGATATTTATTGCCTTGCCAGCAGGGTTTATTTTATAAGTATGAAAGTAATTACCACCGAAGAATTTGCCAAAGCCACCAAGCTGGATAAGTTGCGCATGCCCGGGCTGGCCGGCTTATTGATGGAATTAATGAAAATTAACCAGGTAAATGACCTCTTCGCCCAGGCCCAGCCAAAAGTAGGTCCCGAGTTTGTGGATGCTATATTAGAAGGCTGCGGCATAGATATTGAATTTGACGAAAGTGATTTAAAACACATACCCAAAACAGGCAGCTTTATCGCAATAGCCAACCACCCCTATGGTGGTATTGAAGGTATGGTATTGCTAAAGATGCTTTGCATGGTTAGACCAGATGCCAAGCTGATGGCCAACTTCTTGTTGAAAAAAATACCCAACCTTGCCGACTATTTTATAGCGGTAAATCCTTTTGAGAATGTGGAACATTCATCGAGCATAAGCGGTTTAAAAAACACGCTGGAACTGCTGGCCAATGGCACACCTATAGGCATATTTCCAGCCGGCGAAGTATCTACCTATAAAGTTGATAAACAACAGGTAACTGACAGGCTGTGGCACCCGGTAGTAGGTAAGATAATAGCGAAGGCAAAAGTGCCCGTTGTGCCGATTTATTTCCATGGCAATAACGGACTGCTTTTTAATTTGCTTAGTTTGATACATCCAGCTTTGCGCACCGCCAAGCTGCCGTCTGAACTATTTAACAAACATGGCCATACTATTAAACTTCGCATAGGCAAGCCGATAAACGTTCAGGAAATACCTGATTACACCAATAGTACTAAACTTCTTAATTATTTAAGGGCGCGTACCTACGCGCTTGGCACCGGGCTCGAGGACGAAAAGAAGATTTTCAACCCGCGCAACCTGTTTAAGATAAAAAAACAGCCCGCCCAAATAGCTCCTGCAATTGCCGGCGACGTGCTTGATAAAGAAATATCGGCACTGCGTGATGATTATCGTATTTGGGTTGAGAAAAACTACGAGGTGTACATTGCCCCGACTACACTTATCCCAAATACTATCCGGGAAATCGGCAGGCTTCGGGAGGTAACCTTCAGAGAGATAGGTGAGGGCACTAACAAGTCCATCGACCTGGATGAATACGATATTTACTACCATCACCTGTTTATTTGGGATGTTGATGCCAAAATGCTGGTGGGTGCCTACCGCATTGGCCTAGGCGATGAGATATTTTACAGCATAGGAAAAAAGGGTTTCTATATTTCGGAACTGTTTAAAATAAAATCGCAGTTTACGCCGGTGCTTAAAAAGAGCATCGAGCTGGGCCGCTCATGGATACGCAAGGAGTACCAGCTAAAGCCGTTGCCCCTGTTCTTGCTTTGGAAGGGCATATTAAAATACCTGATTGATAACCCCCGCTACCGTTACTTAATAGGACCGGTGAGTATCAGCAATTCGTTCTCCAATTTCTCAAAATCCCTGATTGTTGACTACGTTAACCGCAACCATTTCGATGATGAGATGGCACAATATGTAAGGCCACGCAAAAAGTTCAAGGTCGACCTTGGCACTATTGATACAGACTTGCTGATGTCGGGCGAAGATACTTTTAAGGGTCTGGATAACTTAATATCTGAAGTGGAAACACGCAGCTTGAAGGTGCCTGTATTGCTGCGCCAATACATCGGCCTCAATGCTAAGATCATCTGCTTTAACATCGACCCTAAATTTGCCGATTGTTTGGATGGTTTTTTGGTACTTGACCTGGAGAAGGTACCTCAGGATATTTTGGATAAGCTGGGGAAGAATTTGTAGAAAGGACAGAGTCAAGAATCAAGAGCCAAGAATCAAGATAAATCATCTCTAATATCCTGTCGTGTACTTAGATATTCTAATTTTACTTTTTAAACAAAAAGTGAACCAGCCATAAGGGCGAGATAATCATAAACTTCAAACCATCACCTATCGATGGTCTTGTATTCTTAATTTTGAGATTTGCAAACTGCAGGGCGAAAGCAGGTATAAAAATCACCAGGCTTACCAGCCACAATGCTGGTCCGCCAGCTTTGTGCCATGCATCCAACTGCATTACGCCGAAGCTAAAAAGAAACAGTTCAAAAAATACCGCATACGACAACCCCGGTAAAATTTTGTAATAATAGAAAACGGCCGCAGCTATTAAAAACGAAGCCCAGTTAAAATAACCATTGTACTGGCCCAAAAATTTGAGATAAGGAAACGGTATTGCCCAGGCTAAACCCAAAAGGCTAAATACAATCAACATTGAGCATGCCCAATGAATTATCTTTTGAGCAGGTGTCTGGTAGCTTTCGGAATATTTGGATAAAAGGGCATCAACAGGACTGAGTACCACTGTATTTGTTTGATTTGACTTATTATTGTTAGTCTTGCTCAATTCGATAAGCTAAAAAATTTGTCATTTCGAACGATAGTGAGAAAACTTGTACAACACGCCTAGCGAACTAAGCATACCGTACAAGTCTTCTCCTCGTTCCTCGTCGAAATAACATGGAGGAATTAATTTTTACTTCGCAAACGCTACCGACCTGGTTTCCCGTATAACGGTAACCTTTATCTGGCCTGGGTATGTCATTTCGGTTTGTATACGGTTTGATATATCTGCCGCCAGTACTTCTGACTGTGCATCGCTTATCTTTTCGCTTTCAACAACCACACGCAATTCACGACCAGCCTGTATAGCGAATGTTTTCTCGACACCAGGGTATGATAACGCTAGCTCTTCCAGCTCTTTTAACCGCTTGATGTAGCTTTCAACCACCTCGCGGCGTGCACCCGGCCTTGCGCCTGATATAGCGTCACAAACCTGTATGATTGGCGATAACATCGAGGTCATCTCCACTTCATCGTGGTGGGCGCCAATGGCGTTGCAAACTTCAGGATGTTCCTTATATTTTTCGGCCAGCTGCATACCTAAAATTGCGTGTGGCAATTCCGGGTTATCGTCAGGTACTTTACCAATGTCATGCAGTAAACCAGCGCGTTTGGCCAATTTAACGTTCAGCCCTAATTCGGCGGCCATGGTGGCGCAGAAGTTAGCCACCTCACGCGAGTGCTGTAACAGGTTTTGCCCGTATGATGAACGGTAACGCATCCTGCCTACCATACGGATAAGTTCCGGGTGCAGGCCGCTAATGCCAAGATCGATAACAGTACGCTCGCCTATCTCAACTATTTCTTCTTCAATCTGCTTCTTGGTTTTGGCAACCACCTCCTCAATACGTGCGGGGTGTATGCGTCCGTCTGTTACCAGGCGGTGCATGGCCAGGCGGGCAATCTCCCTGCGGACAGGGTCAAATCCCGATAAAATGATGGCTTCCGGGGTGTCATCTACAATGATCTCGATACCGGTAGCAGCTTCAAGCGCACGGATGTTACGACCTTCGCGACCAATGATTCGGCCCTTAATCTCATCATTTTCGATATTAAAAATCGAAACAGTATTTTCAATAGCTGCCTCTGTAGCTGTACGCTGAATGGTTTGAATTACTATCTTCTTGGCTTCTTTTGTGGCGGTCAGCTTGGCTTCGTCAACAATGTCTTTTATCTGCGCCATCGCCTTGCTGCGGGCTTCTTCGCGCAGGTTGTCAATCAGCTGGTTTTTGGCATCCTCGGCAGATAAGCCTGCAATGGTTTCCAACTGCTGCACGTGCGAATTTTTCAACACTTCAACTTCTTCCTGTTTCTTGGTAACAATTTCGGTTTGGCGCTCCAGGTTTTTACGCAGGTTATCCAGTTCGGTGTCTTTGCGGTTTTGGTTCTCGAGGCGCTGGTTTAACGATTGCTCCTTTTGCTTAACGCCGTTTTCACGCTGATTAATAACGTTGTTCTTCTCGTTAATTTGCTGCTCGTGCTCGGCTTTCATTTGTAAAAACTTCTCTTTGGCTTCCAGCAACCTGTTCTTTTTAAGGATTTCGGCATCGTTTTCAGCGTCCTTTAAAATCTTCTTTACTTTGCCCTGGGCAGCAACTTCCTGGTCTTTAAATAGCTTTTTCAGCAAAAAACGGCCGAGCAGAAATCCCGGCAGGCCCCCTATCAACACTCCGATGATAAGGTATAATAGTGTGTTACTCATGTCTATAATTGGTATATAATATAAAAAAACCGCAACTAATTTCTAAGATTCATGTATGTAAAAACCTCTTTTCGAATATGGACTCACGGCTTACCGTTTAACCAATGCGATTAACGAATCCGCTTCCATCCATTCATATTGAAGCGTTAAGTTTTTAATAGTGAAACTTAAAATTTAACTGCGGTTAAATCTTAATTGCTCTGTT
>JBDUDE010000306.1:0-2240 GCA_040003105.1 Mucilaginibacter sp.
GACCTGGACCAGCTGCGCGAGAAAATTGGTTTTGTTACGCAGGACACCCAGCTGTTTTCGGGTACCATACGCGAGAATTTGCAGTTCGTACGCCCCGGCGCTACGGATGAGGAACGTATGGATGTGCTGCAGCGTGCGGCCTGCCAAACCCTGCTGGCCCGCGCCGACAAAGGCCTGAGCACCGTTATCGGCGAAGGCGGCGTAAAGGTATCAGGCGGCGAGAAGCAACGCCTGTCGATAGCCCGCGCGCTGCTGCGCAGGCCGGATATTTTGGTGTTTGATGAGGCTACCTCGTCGCTGGATTCCATCACCGAAGAAGAAATTACCGAAACCATCCGCGATGTATCGGTATTGGATAACCATATTACCATATTGATTGCCCACCGGCTATCAACCATTATGCATGCCGATAAAATTTATGTGCTGGAAAAAGGCCATATTATTGAGTCGGGCCGGCACTTTGATTTGCTGAACCAGAAAGGCCTGTACTATGCCATGTGGCGGCAGCAGATTGGGGAGAAAGTAGTAGAGGAAGTCTGAAGTCCGGAGCCCGGAGTCCAAAGTCTAAAGTCGGGAAGGCAGGGAAAGAGTTTTTTGACTTAAGACTTTCGACTCAAGGCTTAAGACTATACATTAATAATCCCCGTCTTAATCGCAAAAATAACCAGGCCTACCAGGTTTTTTGAGCGGGTTTTTTCGAACAGGCGGGCGCGGTAGCCTTCAACGGTGCGCACGCTCAGGCATATTTTGTCGGCAATTTCCTGGTTGGAGCATTCCTGGCAAACCAAGCGCAATACTTCAATTTCGCGTTCGTTAAAATCAGCCAGCGATTGCGATGGGTTGTTGCCGCTGTTATTGCCTGCCAGTTGCTTAATCAGCGTTATTGACAGGTGCTCGTTAAAGTAATAATCTTTGTGAAATACGGTAGATATGGCTTCGATAATTTCCTCGGGTTCGGCGTTCTTTAACAGATAGCCCGATGCACCGGCCTTCATCATATCAACGATGTACTTATCCTCGTTAAACATGGATAGCGCCAGCACTTTTACATCTTTGTATTTTTGTTTGATGGCCGTGGTAGTTTGTATGCCATCCATTTCGGGCATCTTGATGTCCATTAATATCACATCCGGCTTAACATCGGTTAGCATGCCCAACAGCTGCTTACCATTTGATGCTTCAATTACTAAGTCAAAGTCGGCACAATCTTCAAGCGTAGCTTTTAAACCATTTCTGAAAATTTTGTGATCATCGGCAATAGCTAATTTGATTTTCCCCATGATTTGCTTAAAAGTCAATAAAGATATATAAAAACGGCAATTATATCATAACTCTAATTATAGTGATGGTTCCGTTTTTTGGTTTGGTGTAAACATTCACCTCGCCATTAATTAACTGGACGCGGCTTTGCAGGTTTTTAAGCCCAAAGCCACGCTTTACCTCGTCTAAATTAAAGCCCTTGCCATTATCTTTAAATTCCATTACCAGCCATCCATTTTCCTTTGTGAGGGTTAAGTGGATGATGGTTGCATCAGCATGTTTTATCGCATTACTAAATAGTTCCTGCGCCATCCGGTAAAAGGCCAGCTCAATTTCGGGGCGAAGCCTTACCTCGTCTAAATTGTTTTTGCAGTGCACTTTAACGCTGGTAGTCTGTTCCATTTTAAGGCAGAGCCCTTCCAGCGCTTCTTTAAGCCCGTAATCGGTTAAAACCGGGGGCAGCACGTTGTGGATGATGTTACGGATTTCCTGTATGCATTCGTCGGTAAGCTGTCGCGTGTCGGCAAGTAACGGCGTTTTTGTTTCGCCAACGCCTGCTTTATCCAGCCGGTGCAGGTTCAGCTTTATGGCCGATAGTACCTGGCCCACGCTGTCGTGCAGGTCTTCGGCAAGGCGCCTGCGTTCACTCTCCTGGGTTTCAAAAACGGCGTTAAGCAGGTCGGTTTGCTGCTCGTCGTGCAGTTTGCGCAGCTCTACCTGGTTCTTTATCATTTTCCGCTGGTAGATGATCACGAAAAAAAATAAAAAAACAAGCAGTATCACAATTACAAGCGTGCCTGTAATTAATACCGGTATCAGGTTGTCTTCTGTGGCTGGGGCTTGCAAAGTAATCCTACTGTATATAACAAGTTAGCAATTATGTTGGTTACGCTTTGTATCATCAGGTAATCTTCCTGGCCGGCCTGTATAATGCGGCTAAAGAGCATAAATAAAAAAATATTTATCGAGAAGTAGAACAG
>JBDUDE010000843.1:0-7447 GCA_040003105.1 Mucilaginibacter sp.
AGGCAAATACCGGGCTGGCCATACTGGCCATAGTTGGGTTGGTTTGCACATTTACGCGAGGCTTTTGGATAAAAAAACTGCAGGCCGATTTTTACAGTAAAAGATATACCATTGCTGAAGGGTTCAGAAACAAATAGTATGATAGAAATTAAAAACCTTAAAAAAGTTTACAACGGCGTAATAGTTGTAAACGTGCCGGACATTCATATAAAAAAAGGTGAAAGCGTAGGCCTGGTGGGTAATAATGGTGCGGGCAAAACTACCTTGTTTCGCGTGATGCTTGATTTAATCAGGCCCGAAGCGGGCCAGGTTTTGTCAAACGGCGAGAACGTGGCCGGGCATGAGAACTGGAAGAACTACACCGCATCATACCTGGACGAAGGCTTTTTGATAGACTACCTTACCCCCGAAGAATATTTTTATTTTATCGGTGGCCTGCACCAGCAAAGCCGGGCGCACGTTGATGATTTTTTGGCGGGCCTTACCGATTTTTTTAACGGCGAAATATTAAAAAAAGGCAAATACATCCGCGACTTATCAAAAGGGAACCAGTGCAAGGTAGGCGCAGCATCGTGCCTGCTGCAAAATCCGGAACTGCTGATGCTGGATGAGCCCTTTGCCAATATAGACCCCAGTACTCAGTTCAGGCTGAAAAGTATTTTGAAGGATTTAAACAAAACCAAAGGCGTAACCACGCTTATCTCCAGCCATGACCTTAACCACATCACCGATGTGTGCGACCGCATCCTGCTGATGGAGAAAGGCGTGATAATTAAGGACATTGCTACAAGTTCATCAACCCTAAACGAGCTGGAAGAATACTTTGGCGTTGGGCAAATTGCATCTGCCAAAATAACAATAGAGGAATAATAGAATTAATCGCAGAGACGCAATATTTGCGTTTCCCACAGACAGGTAACAAACATGCATTTTATAAGGGAAGCAACAATTAACGATGTTGAGGCCATCCGGGACATAGCCGAAAAAACATGGCGCCAGGTTTATGGCCCCATACTTGCCAAAGAACAACTGGATTTTATGCTGGCGGAAATTTATTCATCAGAGAAATTAACCGCGCAAATCAGCAACAATATCCAAACATTTTTAATGCTGATTGAAGGCGACGAGCCGGTGGCTTTTGCAGCCTATTCCCCGCGCGATGAAGACCCTGAAATATACAAGCTGCATAAATTATACTGCCTGCCCCAAACACAGGGCAAGGGATATGGTAAGGTCTTGATAAACCAGGTAATTGATAATACGATTGCTGCCGGCATCCACACCCTCGACCTTAATGTAAACCGCTACAACAATGCCAAAACCTTTTACGAAAAGATGGGATTTGAAATAGCTTATGAAGAGGATGTACCCATAGGAAAATACTGGATGAATGATTTTGTGATGCGGAAGGAATTATAGTTGTATATTCCAGTCATTATGAAGCAACTCCGTAAGTTTTTTCACCCCGGATTAATAATAACTCTTTGTGCTGTTACATGTTATTGCAGTAATGTATCAGCACAAGTTGCTTTTAACTGTTCCAAATTGCTCAAGCAAAATATCGCAGTTGAAAATCCGGAACAAATATTAGGTGATTTTACGGCGCATGCCGATTGTTTTGGCCTCGACAGTGTGGACCTCAGAATTTATGGGCAAGGGCCGGTATTGGGGACATTGTTGATGGCAAGGGCTACTGAGAGCAACAAAAAGATAACTTTTGCTGACATCTTAACTGATATCAATAAGGCTAAAAAAGATACCGGTTATACCTCACTCCGGAATTTAATAACCGCCCAGATGACCCTCGAAAAAAGGCGGTTTATGCCAGGCAACTGGGAAGGCAGCTTGAAATATCTTAAAGTAATTGGAATGCCCGACGGTGATATGGAGGCCTTTCACAAGTACGTTATAGAGAAACAGGAACACCACTGGACCTACAGGCAGCTTATTACGGGCTATCGAATGAAACAGGAAACAACCGCTCCTGCAAAGCAGAAGTAAGGGCTGAGGTAACATTACAACCTTTCAACTTTCCAACCTCGCAACAACATAAACAATTTCGTATTTTTGCACCATGGATATGGATGCTGTAAAACTGCTGCAGGGCCGTTATTGTAATTCGCTAACCGAATATTCGCGATTTGTAACCCGCGAGGTCGCCATCGGCGATGTGCCGATGGGTGGCAATAACCCCATCCGCATACAAAGCATGACGACAACCGACACCATGGATACCATCGGTACGGTTGAGCAAAGCATCCGCATGGTTGATGCCGGCTGCGAGTATGTGCGCATCACTGCACCCAGTATTAAGGAGGCCCAAAACCTGGCTGAAATAAAGAAACAGCTGCGCATACGTGGCTACACGGTACCGCTGGTAGCCGATATCCATTTTACCCCCAACGCTGCCGAAGTTGCCGCCCGCATAGTGGAGAAAGTGCGCGTTAACCCCGGCAACTATGCCGACAAAAAGAAGTTTGACCAGATAGATTATACCGATACCCAATACCAGGGCGAATTGGCGCGCATCTACCAGAAATTTGCGCCGCTGGTAAAAATCTGCAAAGAGTATGGCACCGCTATGCGCATCGGTACCAACCATGGCTCGTTAAGCGACAGGATTATGAGCCGCTATGGCGATACCCCGCAGGGCATGGTGGAATCGGCAATGGAATTCATCCGTATCTGCGAAGATTTGAATTACTACAGTCTGGTAATCTCCATGAAATCCAGCAACCCCCAGGTAATGGTGCAAGCCTATCGCCTGTTGGTTGAAACCATGGTGGCCGAAGGCATGAACTACCCGCTGCACCTGGGCGTTACCGAAGCCGGCGACGGCGAAGATGGCCGTATAAAATCTGCCGTAGGCATCGGCACATTACTGGAAGACGGCCTGGGCGATACCGTGCGCGTGTCCCTCACCGAAGAACCCGAAGCAGAGGCACCGGTGGCCATTGCGCTGGTGGAACGTTATGCGAGTCGTAAGTCTTTAGTCGGAAGTCGGAAGTTGGAAAAAGACCATGGTCCATGGTCCATGGTCCATGGTCAAACCACCCACAACCCCTACGAATACCAACGCCGCCAAACTTATGAGGCAAACGCCTTTATAGGCGGGCACATGGTGCCGAGGGTGGTTATTGATTTATCGAACAAAAACCTGAAAGACCCGGCGATATTGGCTGATGCGGGCTACCTGTATTCGCCATTATTGGATAAATATAACATGGCCGAGCAATCGGTTGACTTTGTATATTTTGCGGATGAGCTGCCTTCGTTTAACCTGCCCGGCAATTTAAAACAGCTATATAATTACAGAACCTGGCAAAAACTGGCCGACAAAACCATGTGCCATCCGTTGTTTACATTGGATGAATATGTGCAGGATGCCGACAGGTCATCAACTTTAAACCTGGTAAAACTAAAGCCTGCGGATATTGATTCGGATGCTTTCGGTGCGTTACCGTTCGACAAATCCCTGGTATTTGTGCTGGAAACGGATTCATTATTAGGGATGACAGACCAACGTTCGTTTTTCTTCAAAATGGAAGAACTTGGTTTAGATGTACCTGTTATTATCAAACGCGAATACTCTTTCCCGACTTCGGACACCGGACTTCAGACTCAGAACTTACAGCTCTACTCCGCTACCGACCTCGGCGCCCTATTAGTCGATGGCTTTGGCGATGGGATATGGATTGATGCGCCGGGTATCGACACGAAAATAGTTACTTCAACCGCGTTCGGCATATTGCAGGCCACGCGTTCGCGCATCTCGAAAACCGAATACATCTCGTGCCCAAGCTGCGGCCGCACGCTGTTCGATTTGATGATAACCACGCAGATGATCCGCAGCCGCACGAGTCACCTTAAAGGGCTTAAAATCGGCATAATGGGCTGCATAGTAAATGGCCCCGGCGAAATGGCCGACGCCGACTATGGCTACGTAGGTTCGGGCACCGATAAAGTTACCCTTTACCGTGGCAAGGAAGCGGTTAAGAAGAACATCAATTCCACAAATGCGCTTGATGAATTGATTGGCATCATCAAAGAAGATGGCAATTGGGTGGAAAGTGAATGATTTGAAGATTTGAAAATGCGGCGATTTGAAGATGAAAAATTAGGCGCTGCATCTTCAAATCAACGAGCCTTCATCTTCAAATCAACCAATCATTAAATTTTCAAATCAACGGGCCCTTATCTTCAAATTAGCCAATCGTCAAATTTTCAAATCAATATTCTTTCTTATTCAAAAAATCCGCCAGCTCATTAATATGGTCGGTGCCTATAACGTCGGCATGCAGATGGACTAATTTTTTCCAACACGTGCTGGTGTCGGGGATTGCGAAGAAACGTATTTTCCTGCCCAGGGCATGCGCGCTGTCAATAAGGCCGGTTATCCGGCCGGCGTCTTCATTTGCAAGTTCATCCGCCCTATCCCATTTGGAGTACTTGTCGAACGGAACGCTTATAAGGCCAATTTTGGTAAATTGCT
The DNA here is from genome assembly GCA_040003105.1 of Mucilaginibacter sp. Taxonomy (GTDB): domain Bacteria; phylum Bacteroidota; class Bacteroidia; order Sphingobacteriales; family Sphingobacteriaceae; genus Mucilaginibacter. Next base: position 4,493 of record JBDUDE010000843.1, read on the forward strand.
GCGGGGTAAATCCTGCCATATGGTCAACATCAAAACTCATCCAGGCGGGATATTTTAACATTACCTGCCCCGGTGGCACCGCACCCGTCATCACAATTGAAATTCGGCCTGCGTGACCGGGATAATCAAAATATTGCTCCAATGGTTTCAACTCAGTAATTACCAGCGGCAGGGTAACCGTATAATCTTTTTTTATTTCGATAAGCAGCCTTAGCTTCCGGGCTGTATCCTTTTTCAATTTATCAACCAATGGGTCGATATACATGAGCTTAAGCGACCGTGCCGGCGTAATTTCTTCTTCTTTATGCGCCACCATCAGTTGCCCGTTAACCGCAAACACATCTGCCTCTATCGAGCCAAAGCCGGCATTATACGCCCTGTAAAATGGGATGCTGTTTTTGTAATCGTTGTGGGAGTGTGCATCGGCGGGGGTGTAGGTTTTGGTGGAGGGGTTGCAGGAGGAAACGATGAATGCTATAGTTACCGCAAGGGCTATGACTTTATTTGGCTTGCTCATATAAATGCACTTTCAATTAACTTACAAAGACTTTAATCCGGGCACCCACGCCGGCAACACCAACAAGGACGAAACAATATTAAGTATTTATTTCCGCCCTCGCTGATGTCTGTGTTAAGAATAAAAAAAGGTTTGATTAAATCTCACCCTTCGCAAACAGTTCATCCAGCCGCTCATGCGAATCATTCACCCCGCGCTCCATGCCGGATTGCATCATGCCATCCCTGTCGGTAATGGTTTGAAAAATGGATTGTATGGTTACCCGGGTGCGATTACCGGGCAATTCTTCAAACCGCGATGTTTCCAGCGTTACGTGGCCGGCCTCGGGCAGGCCTTCAAATTCAAAAGTCTGGATAATGCGCTGCGGCGCCAATACCTCGTGCACTACGCCATGAAAGCCGTACTCATTACCCGCCGGGTCAATATGCACATAACGATAAGAGCCGCCGGATTTTGGCTCAAATTTATCCAGTTTCATTTTCAATTCGCGCGGACCAAGCCACTGCAAAATCAGCTCGGGCGTGGTGAATGCTTTGAATACCATTTCGCGTGGTGCTTCAAATTCGCGGGTGATGAATAACTCCTGTTTGCCTGGTTCGGCTTTGATGGTGGTTTTATTATTGCTTGCCATTGTAGTATTATTAAAGGTTAACCGTTCATTTTACTTATATCCATATACAGCATGTTCCAGCGGTGGCCGTTGGGGTCAACAAAGCCGCAGCCATACATCCAGCCCTGTATTTCCGAAGGGCCCGAAAACATGGTGCCGCCTGCAGCCACAACGTTCTTTGCCATTTCATCCACTTCTTCGCGGGTTTCAGCGTCGAAGGAGAATAACACCTCGCTGCCCTTGCTGGTGTCGGCAAGTGGCATGCAATTGGTTGCAGCAAAAAAGTTTTCTTCAAAAAGCATTACCACAATGTTTTTAGTGCCTACAATCATCGGTGCCATATTTTCGGTATAGCCGGGGCTGTTGGTATTAAATTTGAAGCCGATCTTGGTGAAAAAATCTATCGAGTTTTTAAGATTTTTCACGGGTAAGTTAATCCAAAGTTCTTTGGTCATAATTGTTGTTTTTTAAATGTGAGACAATTTTTATTTGTTTATAATTTATGGTTCATTTAGTGTACTTAAGCCCCACCTAAAGGGCGAAGCCTTCATGTAATAATCCTCACCGGTAGAGAGGGCTTAAAAAAAATAGACGCAGACGAAGCCAAAGTCTCCCCAACCGGGCGAGATTTAGAGGGGGCGCTTCGTTTGGTTTTGCATATTTTTCAGCAAATCATCCAGTTTGTTAAATTTCTCTTCCCACAGTTCCCTGTATTTTTCAATCCAATTGGATACATCGTTTAGTTGCTGCAGGCTGGCCTCGCAATAGCGTTCGCGCCCCTTTTTTTTTATGCTGATGAGCCCGCACTCCGCCAGAATTTTTATCTGCTGCGATATGGCCGGGCGACTGATGTCAAACCTATCAGCAATAGCATTCAGATTTAGCGGGTTAAACGCTACCAGGTTTATTATTTCCCGGCGGGTTGGGTCGGCTATGGCCTGGAAAACATCTCTTCTCATCAGCTTAAATTATAATATGTAAGTAAACACTTACAAATATATATGTAAGGAATTACTTACGCAAATATTTTTCTGATTTTTCTATCAGAGCACACGGTTTTGGATACATAAATTCAATGGCGATTGATTATCAATTACTTACAAATGCACAAAATTAAAATACCAGATAATCCAGATGTTCCATAGTGTTCCACCTGTTCCGCAAAAAAATGGAACACCTGCATGCGTGTAACCTATCACTGTCACGACCAAAAAGTGTAAATACCTTGCATTTTACAACTTGTTGATTTTTAGATATTTATATAAAAAATTTAAAAATTGTGTAAACACCTGTAAATACCTTGTGATGTGCATTTTAAAATTTTACTATCGACAGAGCGACAGAAGCGAAAAGTGTAAACTTTTCTCATCGTCACAGTCTGTCAAGGTGGCCGGCCTTCTGAAATGGAACATGTTTAAAATCAGCATGTTCCCCAGCGTTCCGGGTGTTCCGCGCATGTAAAAATGGAACGCTTTGCCAAAATTGTCTCGAAAAGCGTAAACTTTTTGCGGTTTTACCGACTATAAAAAAGCCCCTGTGTAGTGCCAACAATTTTTTAAACCTTTCATCGCGTTGCCTGCCATTACTAAAAGCATTGTACTTGCCCTTGTTGTTCCCTTGCTTGCCCTGCCACAATCCACCCACTGTGTGCTGGATGGTTTTATATGGCGCGTAAAAAAAGAAACCACCGGTTAAATTTCACTTATTTTTTATCACAGGGTTAATAATTAAACAACTTTAGCGTTTCCATCAACGTATAAAGCTGCGGTGCATTCGCTCACTTCTACCATAGGGCGTGCACCGGTGAGGTTGACCATGAAGAAACTTA
>JBDUDE010000434.1:0-2238 GCA_040003105.1 Mucilaginibacter sp.
TGTACCAGCTAAAGTTTGCCATTATTACCCCGGCGCTTATTACCGGGGCCTTTGCTGAGCGTATCCGTTTTAACTCCTATATTATATTTCTGGTGCTGTTCACCATTTTTATTTTCTCGCCGCTGGCGCACGTTACCTGGCACCCTGATGGCATACTGGCTAAATTGGGCGTGCTCGACTTTGCCGGCGGTACGGTGGTGCACATGTCGGCAGGGTGGGCTGCTTTGGCATCAGCCCTTTACCTGAAGAGAAGAAATGAAGCCAGTCACTCGCCGGCGCGTATTACCTATGTAATGATAGGTACCGGTTTGTTATGGTTCGGATGGTTTGGATTTAACGCAGGCTCTGCCTTTGGCGCCAATCAATTGGCGGTAACCGCTTTGGCTACCAGTACCACGGCATCAGCTGCTGCAGGTTTAACCTGGATATTTTTTGATATGCTTCGCGGCAAAAAGCCGTCGGCAATGGGTACCTGTATCGGTGCGGTTGTAGGGCTGGTTGCTATTACGCCTGCGGCCGGCTATGTTTCGGTACCGCACTCGCTGGCTATCGGTATTATATCGGCGGTGGTAAGTAATTTGGTGGTTGAATGGCGCACCCGCACGAAAATTGACGACACGCTTGATGTGTTCCCCTGCCATGGTGTCGGCGGTATGGTGGGTATGCTGCTTACCGGCGTGTTTGCCAATCAAAAGGTAAATGCAGGCAACACTACGGGCAACGGCCTGTTTTTCGGCGATACGCACCTGTTTTTTGTGCAGCTGATCGCGTTGGTAGGTGTTTCTATTTTCGCCTTTTTTGGTTCGTTGCTGCTGTTGAAAATTACTGATATGATATCGCCTTTACGTGTATCAGCCGAGGAGGAAGAAATAGGGTTGGATATTAGCCAGCACGGGGAGAAGTTGTAGCGGGCTGCGTTACAAAACTTTCTCCAGGTACCATTCAATATAATCTGTAGTAAGGCTGTTAAGTTCGATGGCTTTCTTCAAGTCGGAGGATGGCGGTAGTATTCCGTCGGCTATTATATTTATTTTAAGGTTTGCCACCTTGACCCAGGCCCCCGATTTGTTATTGGGCTGCCTGGAAACGGGCTGACCTAAAACCTTAAAGAAATTGCCTTGAAATTTGATGGTATCCTTACGCGATATATAAGAAATATTGAACCCATCCCAGGCGTCCACCACGTTAAAATCCACGTTTACATCCGGTTTGTTTAAATTGATAAAGCTATCAAGTTTATCAAACTTTTCAATTTTTCGAATTTTTGCATTGTCTTCTTCATCGTCATCTTCAAACAGGTAAGTTTTATCTATTTTGTGTGCCACTGCCAGGATTTGCTTTTTTGTTGGACTTTTTAAGTAAGGACGAATAAAAGCAGGGTCGAAGTTATCGGCATTGGTATTTAACTGCTGGAATAATAAATGGATCGAACTTTGCGGGATTCGCCGATAAGTTTTTGTTTTAAGGTAGGTGGTATCATTAATATACGTTAAGCTGTCCTTTGCAACATATTTAACAACCTTATAATGTTTTGTGATTTTATAAGTAGTTGAATTTACCGCAGTAATTTCAATGTTTTCTCCCCGGCTATAAACACCAGGCACTCCCCATGAGTTCCCCCCGTTGTAATAAGAGAATATAATTTTAACAGCGGGAGATTGCTGCGCTATTACACCGCGACTCGTCAGCATAAAAAGCAGGAGTAAAATATTTTTCAATTTTTTAAAAAGCGAGGGATTTTAAGCGTTAATTTTTGAAAATCAGAATTTAAATATAACGTTTTTCCTTGGAATTTTTACCGACCAAAATCAACTTCGGTACAAAAAGTAACTTTAGATTGTTTAAAGTTACTTTTTTGCGTAACGGTTCAAAAACCGCTTAAATTTGCTTTCTGAGGGGTTTTTCGTAAATTTGTAGAAACCAAATTATATGTACAACCTGCTAGTTTCACCACAAGATGTACAAGCTTCATTACAGAAGCATGTATTAGCCGATGGCTTCGATTTAACGTTTGATATGGAAAAAAGTAAAGGGGTTTATATTTACGATGCTAAGTATGACCGCACCCTTTTAGACTTTTTTACCTGCTTTGCATCGGTGCCTTTAGGCTACAATCACCCTAAAATGGTGAACGACGAAGCGTTTAAGAAAAACCTGATGCTGGCGGCTTTAACCAACCCGTCGAACTCGGATATATACACTACCCAATATGCGGAGTTTGTAGAGACTTTCGCCCGC
>JBDUDE010000529.1:0-2236 GCA_040003105.1 Mucilaginibacter sp.
GCACAAAAAAACAGATAGTAGAAATAGGTAGAGTTTAAAATTGTTCATTTTTTTATAAAAATCCCAGCTATAACGTTTTTTACTAAACTGTGATATGGTTATTAACAAATTTGGTGCAATATTAAGCAATTAAAATTATTTTGAGGTATCCACGCCCGGGCAGTATAGCAAATGGGCTAAAGCACAGCGCGAATAAATATGCGTTAAATACATATTAATGCCATTATTGTTTTAATTTTCTAAACTGCTGCCCCACGGACCTCAGTCTGTTTGGTTAAAAAGTCCTGGTATGCCAGTTTTATACCTTCCGATAGCTCTATAGTGTGTTTCCAGCCTTTGCCATGCAGTTTGCTAACATCCATCAATTTTCGTGGGGTGCCATCGGGTTTTGTTGTATCAAATCGTAATTCGCCATTATAGCCTACAATGCTTTTAATAAGCAGAGCCAAATCTTTAATAGAGATATCTTCGCCGGTCCCGATATTTACCAGGCCCTCCTCGTCGTAATTTTGCATCAGGTAATAACATGCCTCGGCCAAATCGTCGGCAAATAAAAACTCCCGCATTGGTGAGCCTGTTCCCCAAATAACTACCTCAGGTACCCCCTGCTCCTTCGCTTCGTGAAAACGGCGTACCAGGGCAGGCAGCACATGCGAATTTTGCGGGTGGTAATTATCATTATAACCATACAAATTGGTGGGCATTACCGATATAAAATTGCACCCGTATTGTGCGCGGTAGGCATCACACATTTTTATGCCGGCAATTTTGGCTATTGCATAGGGCTCATTAGTTGGTTCAAGCAGCCCGGTAAGCAAATATTCCTCTTTCAATGGTTGTGGGGCCAGCTTGGGGTAAATACAGCTCGAACCTAAAAACATCAATTTTTTTACCCCGGTAAGGTATGCGTTATGGATAACATTATTTTGTATCTGCAGGTTCTCATATAAAAAATCAGCCCGGTAAGTGTTATTTGCTACAATGCCGCCAACTTTAGCAGCAGCTAAAAAAACATAATCGGGTTTTTCCTGTGCAAAAAAATCGGTTACCTGCTGTTGGTTCCGTAAGTCGAGCGTGTCCGACGTCCGGGTGATAAAATTAGTAAAGCCTTCTTTTTGAAGCTTACGGTGAATAGCAGAGCCTACCATGCCCCTGTGGCCTGCGATATATATTGTAGCTGATTTGTCCATTTTTTTTAGTTCATTGGTTCATTGGTTCATTAGTTCATTAGTACCCGTCTGCGGGGGTTTGTAGCGTCATAAAACATCTCATCCCTCTCCTACAATGAACTAATGAACAAGTGAACTAATGAGCAATTCAAGCCTGCCCTACTGTTCCACCGAAATTCATGGGAAACCCGGATGGGTCCTGCTGAATTTTTATGCGGCCATTTGCATTTTCAAATTTTTCCAGGTTATCTTCAAGCGCGGTTAGCAGCCGTTTTGCGTGCTCGGGCGTCAAAATAATTCTCGACCTTACCTTTGCTTTGGGTACTCCAGGCATCACACGTATAAAATCAAGCACAAATTCTGAACTCGAATGTGTGATTATAGCCAGGTTGGAATATATACCTTCCGCAATCTCTTCAGAAAGCTCAATATTCAACTGATTTTCGTTTTGTTCTTCCATGGTGCTAAATTAACAAAAAAGCCTTCCGTTTGTGCGGAAGGCTTTGATAATATATTTGTTCGAAATAAGTCTAAGCTTCTATTTCTTCAGCTTTCGATGCCATTAAACGGTCAAACTCTTCCTGCGAACCTACACGGATATTTTCGTATTCGCGTAAACCGGTTCCCGATGGAATTAAGTGACCTACGATAACGTTCTCTTTCAAACCAAGCATCAAATCTTTTTTACCTGCAATTGCTGCTTCGTTCAGAACTTTTGTAGTTTCCTGGAACGATGCGGCCGAGATAAACGATTTGGTACCTAACGAAGCTCTTGTTATACCTTGCAGCATCGGGCTCGAGGTTGCAGCGATAGCATCACGCACTTCAACCAATCTTAAATCTTTACGTTTTAAAATTGAGTTTTCGTCACGCAGCCTTCTTACTGAAACTATCTGGCCTGATTTCAGGGTAGCTGAATCACCTGGCTCTGTAACAACCTTCTTGTCGAAGATGTCATCATTTTCCAGCATGAAATCCCAGCTGTCAACTGCTTCCCTTTCAAGGAAACGGGTATCGCCGGCATCTTCAATAGCTACCTTCTGCATCATCTGGTGAACAATTACCTC
>JBDUDE010000718.1:0-7434 GCA_040003105.1 Mucilaginibacter sp.
ATCTGCAGCAGTATAACCCTCGCCGGTTAGTAACAGGAGCAGTGAGGTGCGTACGGCAATATCATCATCAATTACTAATATCATAATTCAGTACAAGTATAATTAATCTGAACCGGGATTAAACAGATTAGATGATTTATCAGATTGTGGCGAATGGCAACCGCAATCAAGAAAATCCCTTAATCCGCTTAACCCCGGTTCAGGTTACTCTTCATGCAGCGCCACCGCCGGATAAATCGCCGCCGCCTGCTTACCCGGATAAAGCGAGCATAAAAACACCAGCAGGTAGATAAATATAATAGCAACAGCCATCGCCACCAGGTAGATGCCTGCGGCTAAGTCAAATACATTGAGCAATGGCATTTGCACTGCAAAAAATGTCCCCAGGATTAGGGACAGCGTCGCCAATATCATAGACTCTGCTATAAGTTGCCATGATACTGAACTGCCTGTTGCGCCCACTGCCCTGCGTAAACCAATTTCGCCGCGGCGCTTGTTGATATTGTACCACAGCACACCGAATAAACCCAGCGCCACGTTAATTATTAAAAACCCGCCTACAATAATCAACACTATCATTGGCACAAGTGTGAAATAATTGGCGTCTACCCGCTTATTTGTAAGGTGCTCTATCTCCACATTCGAGTTTTTCATATAATTTGCCATTGTTTTGTAAAGCCGGGCCTCAAAAGCAGCGGTGGCACCCTCGTTAACCCGCACTACTATTTTTCCGAGCGAACGATAGGAGCCTGTATCTGTACGGTGATAAACGGCGTAACCTGCCGGTGCATAGTCACCTTTTGCCTTAATACCTTGTATTACGCCTATAACTTTCATTAGCTTTTTGTCGTGGCCGGGCTGGTCGCCGTCGCCAATTAGTTTGCCTACTGCCTGACCGGTTCCAAAAAATTTCTCTTTTAAATCCGAATTGATAATAATAGGTTGGTTTTTTGCAACTATATCTGCCTTATTAAACCAACGGCCTTCAAGCAATTGCGTTGTCATGGTACGGTCGTAGGTATCGTCAACAGTATACTGGTTTACTCCCCCTACCTGCACGCCTTTGTAGTTTGCTCCCCCTTGCCAGGTGTTTTGTAAAAAAGGAACATTATCGCTGCAATAGCTTATTTCCTTAACACCTGGCAATGCCCTTAAATTCTGGCTCAGCGTTTCATAATAGGTATCAAGCGAATCGGTATTCGTTGTTTTATAGGAGTTATTATAGCTTATTACCCAAACGTTTTGATATTCAAAACCCATTGGCTTTTTATAGTTATTGTAATAGTACACCAGCAGGGTAAAAACCGCGAAGAGCACCAGGAATGAGAATAATATCTCGGACATCAATAAAAAGTTTTGTTTCTTTTTATTCCATATCAGTTTAAATAAATGCTTGAACATAATATCTTAATTTAAATGATTTGACAATTAGGCCTCACCTAAATCCTCTCCAAAGGAGAGGACTTTAACAGCTCCCTCTCCTTTGGACAGGGCCGGGGTGAGGCATTCTACTTATTGCGCCTTCAGCGCGGTTACCACATTTAGCTTCGACATGCGCCAGGCCGGGTAAACGCCCGACAGCAGACCGAAAAAGAAACATATCAGCAAGCCAATGCCAAGCACCGTAAAGTTTAACGTTAATACCAGGTTAGGTATAAGGTTGGCGCCGTTTAACACCTGCAACGCTATTACAGATAATACCACGCCTATAAAGCCGCCTAACAAGGTGAGGATAATATTCTCCACAATAAACTGGTAAACCAATGTGCGTGATGATGCACCGAAAGCCTTTCGCACCCCAATTTCCGATGACCGCTCCATAATACGAGTGATGTTGATATTCACAAGGTTAAGTGTTGGCAGCAGCATCACCAACAAGGCAAAAATGCTGATAGCCGTAAGCGCAATTGCCACACCCGAATGATTTTCGTCGCCGGCATCGAGGTAAGACCGGATATAGGTATCTGCGTGGCTGTATATTTTAATAACGTCCTTGCTGGGTAACGGCAGCCGGGTTATCATATCCTCATATTCATCGTGCATTTTAGGTAAGTCGGCGCTTGATTTTGCCAACAGTACACCATAAAAACCGCCCTGCAGACCTTTATCTTTCCTGAAATCGGTTTTGGCTACGGTAAAAGGTAAGTAAATGTCGCTATAGAGCATGTAGCTGGTTATTGGCACGTTTTTTACAACACCGGTAACGCGGTAGTTGACATTATCCGCTTCTATAAGCTTACCCACAACCGAAGGCGCATCACCAAAATACTCCCGCTTCATATCTTCCGATATTACGGCTACTTTGTCGGCGTTATCTATTTGCTGTTTGGTTAGCGCCTTACCTTCGGTAAACTGATATTCCATTATATCCCAATATTCTGCATTGGTATACTTGTAGTTAACGGCTATTTTTTTATTGTTTATATAAGTATTGGTGCCGCTAAATCCCGATGCAATGCCTATCTCAACAGGCGTTTTCAGCGTACGCGCATAGTGGTCTAAAAGATAGTACGATGGCGGCCCTGAGCTCCTTCCATCTTTATAGGATAATTGAATCCTTGAAACATATAACGAGCGATCGCGCTTTTTATCGGGATAGCTGTCGCCTATAACCTTATCAATAAACGCTGTAAGTACCAGCAATATGGTAAGCGTAAAACTGATACCAAACAGGCTGATAAACGTGAAGAATTTTCGGCGGCGCAATACCGCTATGGCTATTTTAAAATAATTTTTAAGCATGGTTTTAAATTTTTAGGCTGATAAATTTACTGTACCTGTGAACCATCAAATAAGCGGACCAACCGGTGGGTTTTATGCGCCATGTTTTCGTCGTGCGTAACCATTACTATGGTAGTGCCATCTTTTTGATTAAGTTGTATCAGTATCTCCATAATCTCGTTACCCATGGCGCTGTCCAGGTTACCGGTTGGCTCATCTGCCAATATAATTTCCGGGCGACCAACAATTGCCCTCGCTATGGCAACGCGCTGTTTTTGCCCCCCTGATAGCTGGTTTGGGAAGTGTTTAATGCGATTGGCCAGGCCAACTTTTTCGAGCGCCTCGGTGGCTAGTTGTTTACGTTCTTTAGCCGAAACAGACGAGCGGTAAAGCAATGGCAGTTCAACGTTATCCAGCACCTGTAAATCGTTTATCAGGTGGTAGCTCTGGAAAATAAAGCCTAGTTTTTGGTTGCGAAAATGCGCCAGCTGTTTGTCGTTCAACTTATCAGTAGTTTGATTGCTGATTTTAATATTGCCTTTCGAAGGCGCGTCCAGCAGCCCCATGATGTTAAGCAAGGTACTTTTCCCGCAACCCGAGGGGCCCATTATCGACAGGAATTCGCCTTTGGCTATATCAAGGCTGATGCTGTTCAGCGCCAGGGTCTCAACTGTATTGGTGCGGTATACTTTTTCGATGTTTTGTAAGGATATCATAGTGAATTAATTAGTGATTTTGTGAGTTAGTGAATTAGTGATTTGTTTTATTGTTGATTGTCATTTTTTTACTTTTTACCTTTCAGCTTTTGCCTTTTACCTTTCGCCTCATTTATAAGTTATTTTTTCATTTCGTTCAAAGTCGTAAAGCGACAGGTATCGCAATTGATAATAGGCGCTCCAGAAATCGCGGAGCGATTGAACGTAGTCGCGTTTTGCCTGGTCATTTTCCTGGAAGGCTATGCTGAGGTCGGTGATGCTGAGGTCGCCCAAAACATAGCGCTCGCGGGCTATTTTGTATTTTTCGGATGCGATACTGTCGGCCTCAGCAGTTAACGCAAGTTGGTCTTTCATCACGTTAAACAGCGAAACCTGGGTAACTATCTGCTGTTTAAAGGTCTGTTTATCCTGCTCAACCGAATATTCGGTAAATTTCTGGTTCGCCTCGGCGGTTTTAATTTTCGCTTTCGAGCGCCCCCAATCCAGCACTGGGATTGAAAATTGTAGTTCCACCAATTGCTGCGTTTGGGTATTCCGGTAAATGCCCGGTATATTTTTAGCTGAGTTAGACGTACCGATGTTAGCTGTTAAGGTAGCGGTTAAACCTGTTTGTCCGTGCGCCAAAGCAACGTCGCGTTTAGCTTCGGCAATGCGGCGCATAAAAGCAATCGCATCCGAGCGATTGGCGAAAGCCTCGGCCAAAACCCTGCCGGCTGTAACGCTCATCTGGCTGATAGTTTCGGGTACCTGCAATACAATCTTTGTTTCTCCCTCCTGCCCTATGTAGCTGCGCAGGTTTAGGGTGGCAATTTCCATGTCGCGCTTTGCTGTGCCAACCGCTTTTCGGGCATTCAATTGTTCCAATTGCAACTGCAATATTTCATTTTTCGATACCTTTCCCAAGTCGAACTTCAGGTTGGCAATCTTGAGTATTTTTGCGGTATTAGTTAAATTCGCTTCGGCAGTTTGCAGGTTTACCTGTGCCAGCAGCAAATCAAAAAAGTAGCCGGTAACGGTTATAGATATGTGTTCCTGCTCCTCTATGTATGCCTGTTTGCTTTCACTGAATAGCAAAGGCTGTATCTTTTTGTCCCACTTAAGCGCGTTAAACTGCCCCAACGGTTGGCTAAACCCTATTGCATACGGCACGCCATTGTACAACACACTGCTCCGGTCGAAATCGTCGAATCGCTGCAAATTGGTTTGCCCGTAAATGGTGGCGCCTGTAGCCGTGATACTTTGGCTAAAATTCAGCGTAAGCGACGAATTGTCGTAATGTATTGGCTGAAACACAATGGTACCATCCGGCTGAACCACCGGGGTGCTTGTTTTACTATAGCCCGGCAAATTGCCACTTAACGAAAGCTGGGGCTGGTAGTTTGATTTAAACGTGCGCCATTGCCAGTATTTGGTCTCGCGCGTGGTGCTGGCCTGTTTTGCTGCAATGGAGTTATCTTTCGCCATAGCAACCACTTCTTTCAAAGTAAGCCGCGTGGAATCCGGCCCGCCAGTGCAGAATGCATTGACACCCAGCATTAAAAGTAATATTGTATATAGAAGTTTCATCTTTTTTATTTTTTTTGGATTACACCGATTTCGGAATGATTACACCGATTTTATCCCTGCTTTACTATGGTCTATTGTCCATGGTCTATGGACTTTTTCAAACCTCAATTCACACTTATCTCCTTTGAATTTTTATACCCGCTCATGTCCGAGTTGATAACTACATCGCCGGGTTTAACGCCGTCTTTTATCTCTACGTAGTCAAAATTGGTGAGGCCGATGTGGACAGTACGCCGTTCGGCTTTGCCATTGCTTAGCACAAATATGTCCTGCAGTTCGGGGCCTTTAAATGCCGGCCCGTTGGCCACACGCATAATGTGGTTGTGGGTAGCCGTAACGATGTAAACGTCAACCTTCATATTTGGCCGCAGCTGCTTATTGTTGCGCTCATCCAGCTGTATGTCAAAGGAAATAATGCTATTTTGAATTGATGGGGAAACATTTACCACATGACCGCGCATTTGCACATCGTTTATCAGCACAATTACCGGAAGGCCCGCGTGCAGCTGATCCATCGAATTATCGGATATGCTGCCTTGCACCTTAAAGCTACCCAAATCCGCTATTCGCGCCAGTGATTCGCCCTCCCGTACATTAGCGCCAATGTTTTTGTTTATATAGGTAACCACTCCCGAACGGGTTGCCACAATATTTGCCAGGTTTAGTTTACGCTGCAAGGCATTTAAATCACTGCTTAAAATATCGGAAGCAATCTCTGCCTCTTTTATTTCAATTTGCATGGTTTGCTGCTTGTTTTTCACCTCGTTTTCCAGCTGTTTTTTTTCCAGTTGGGCAACCTTCAGGTTCAGCTCAGCTTGTTCTATTCCTTCGCGGGTGCCGCCGCCGGCTTTAAACAGGCGTTTGGCATTTTCAACAGCATCGGCCAGGTTATCGATGCGCAGCTTTTTTATGTCGTTGTTCGATTGGATGTCGTAAAAACTTTTGTTCAAGTCGAGCTTCAATTTCTTAATCTCGTTCTGTTTCGATTCCAGTTGAAATTTGAGTTTTTCAAAATCCGTCTCGGTGGCCGATTTGTCCAGCGTTAATATCGACTGACCGGCGTTTACTTTATTGCCAGCATCCATAATTACCTTCTTAATAGAAGCGTTGATGGGGCTTGTTAGTATTTCTTCAAACTCGGGCAATACCTCGCCGGTGGCATTCAGGGTGTTTTCAATATTACCTGTTTCTACAACCGCTGTGGTTATTTCCGATTTTTTGATAGACGATTTGAGCGTAGCCCGCAATATCCATATCAAACCAAAAACAATTGCTGCAGCTATCAATACAATTACAATTGTTTTTCTTTTCCTTTGTGATGTAACCTCTTGTGTGATTTCCGTATCCATTATAGTACTATGTATAGCATAGTTATATTCAATCACCATACCAAAGATAAATAACTAATAATCAACAAATTACTATTTTAAATTTTTGATTTTTTGTCCGATATCGGACAAAAAGTTCGTATTCGAACCGTTGATTGGGAATGATTACGCTGATTTCGTTGATTTTTTATCGCTGTTGATTAGTGACGAATGCGGATGAAAAGAAGTATCACTGATGTTTGCTGGTGTAACAGATGACGCCGATGATTAGATGCGGGCCTAAGGCATCCTCCAATCCCTTAATCAAGCAAATCATGGTTCAGACAGATCAGCGAAATCAACGTAATCAAAATAGATCAGCGGTTACCTTCTGCGCTGCATGATAGCCGCACATTCCATGCACACCACCGCCTGGCGGTGTTGACGACGAGCATATATAAATCCCTTTTGCCGAAGTTTTATAGGGCGACCATCTTAATGCCGGACGGGTAAACAATTGGCCAAGGTCTATAACACCGCCGTTAATATCGCCGCCAATGTAATTTGGGTTATACTCCTGCATTTGAGCGGAGTTCATGGTGTGGCGGGCCAGTATCATATCTTTAAAGCCCGGGGCGTAGCGCTCAACCTGGTTTTCGATAATTTGGGTCATATCCTTTTCGCTTCCGTTTGGCACGTGGCAATAGGCCCAAACCGAATGCTTGCCTTGCGGCGTGCGAGATGGGTCGGATATGCTCGGCTGGGCCATCAATACAAAGGGCTTTTCAGGGTGTTTGCCGTTCCATATTTGTTGTTCGCCGGCAGCTATTTCTTCGAATGTATTCCCAAGGTGTACTGTTCCGGATTTGCGGCATGCCTGGGCCGTGAATGGAATTGGGCCATCGAGCGCCCAGTCGATTTTAAAAACGCCGGGGCCGTAACGGTAACGCTCGAGTTGCCGTTTGTAAAGGAATGAGAACTTATGCTCTGCTATTTGCAGCAGCTGCTTTGGGGTTACATCCAACAAAACCGCATGCGCCGATGGCAGTTGCTGCAATGAAGTTATATAAGTATTGGTTTCAATTTTGCCGCCCAGCGAAACGAAGTAAGATGCCAGGGCATTG
>JBDUDE010000838.1:0-7417 GCA_040003105.1 Mucilaginibacter sp.
AATAATATGAGCGTAATCTGGAAAGGGGTATTCCCGGCGGTAACCACAAAATTCAATGAAAATGACGAAATGGATTTTGAGGCATTCGATAAAAATATCGAAGCACAATTAGAAGCGGGTGCAAAAGGCATCATCATCGGCGGCTCGCTTGGCGAAGCCAGTGTGTTAACAGACGATGAAAAAATCGAACTGTTAAAGCAAACCGTAAAAACGGTTAACAAGCGTGCCTATGTAATATTAAATATTGCTGAGCAGACAACCAAAGCAGCGCTTTTATGCGCCGAAAATGCTTTAAAATACGGCGCTGATGGTTTAATGATGCTGCCGCCACTGCGTTACAAAGCCGATGAGCGTGAAACGCTTGAGTATTTTGCAACAGTTGCCAAAAGCACACCATTGCCCATTATGATTTACAATAACCCCTACGATTATAAAATTGAGGTTACGCTGGATATGTTTGCCGAGCTTGCCAAATATGATAACATACAGGCGGTAAAGGAATCGACCCGCGATGTGAGCAATGTAACAAGAATGATAAACCGTTTTGGCGACCGGTTTAAACTATTAACCGGTGTGGATACGTTAGCATTGGAGAGTTTGTTTATGGGCTGCGATGGCTGGGTTGCCGGTTTGGTTGATGCCTTCCCGCGTGAAACGGTGGCAATATTTAACCTTGCCAAACAGGGCCGTCACCAGGAGGCACTGGCTATTTACCGCTGGTTTTTGCCCGTGCTTGAGCTGGATATTCACCCTAAGCTGGTGCAATACATTAAGTTGGCCGAAAAACAAACCGGCCTTGGTACCGAAACTGTGAGGGCGCCGCGTTTACCGTTAATTGGCGAGGAGCGTGAACAGGTACTTGCAATTATCGATAACGCCATTGCCAACCGCCCTGAATTGCCTGCGGGCAGCTGGGGTATTGAAGTCGAGGCGGTTAGTTAACGAACAAAATTGGGTGTCACCCTGAGGTACTCGAAAGGTGAGCGCAGAGGCCTTTGCCCACATGCTTCGAGTGCCTCAGCATGACACCCTACGTGTGAATTTTACTACTATGGAAACAAGAAACCTAATAGGCTACACTTACCAGCCCGAGCAAGGCAAAAAGTTTAAAGCCATCGACCCTGCTTTAGGCGTTGATTTGCCCGGCGAATTTTATGCCGCAAGTATAGCCGAAGCTGACGCAGCCATGCTTTTGGCTGATAAAGCTTTTGCGACTTACCGCAACATCGGTAAAACCAAAAAAGCAGCGTTTTTACGCAGCATTGCCGACGAGATAATCGCCATTGGCGATACCTTAATCGAGCGTGCATCTGCCGAAAGCGGTCTGCCAGCCGGACGGTTGCAGGGCGAACGCGGACGAACAACCAACCAGCTAAAACTGTTTGCTGATTTACTGGAAGAAGGCTCGTGGGTTGAAGCAATTATTGATACCGCCATACCCGACCGCCAGCCATTGCCGCGTTTGGATATCCGCAAAATGATGGTGCCGCTTGGTCCGGCAGTTGTATTTGGCGCAAGTAATTTCCCTATGGCATTTTCTGTTGCCGGTGGCGATACTGCTGCTGCTTTGGCTTCGGGCTGTCCCGTAGTTGTTAAAGCGCACCCGGCGCACCCGGGTACAAGCGCATTGGTAGCCGAAGCAATAAAAAAGGCAGCTGAAAACACCGGTATGCCCGAAGGCGTTTTTTCTATTTTATATGACGATGGTTATGCCGTTGGCGAAACGCTGGTAAAGCATCCTAAAACCAAAATAGTAACCTTTACAGGTTCGTTAAAAGGTGGTATGGCGCTGGTAAAAATGGCACAGGAGCGTAAAGAACCAATCCCGGTTTTTGCCGAAATGGGCAGCGTTAACCCAATCGTTTTGTTGCCACAGGCGCTTGAAAACCGACCCGAAGAACTGGCTAAGTTGGCAGGCCCGATAACCAATAATGCGGGTCAGTTTTGTACGCAGCCGGGTTTATTGCTGGCTGTCAAATCTGCCGGGTTGGATAAATTTAAAGCTGCGCTTGCCACTGCAATTGCCGGCATAAACTCCGACACCATGCTCACACCTGGCATCTGCAAAAATTTTAATACGCTAACAGAAAGTGTGCTGACCGATGATGCAATAACTGTTATCGCAAAATCTGATAAATTAAATACTGAAAAAGTAAACCAGGGTGCAGCTATAGTTACTGAAATTACTGCATCGGCGTTTTTGGCTGATGATAAGTTTAAGGAAGAAATTTTCGGGCCATACTCCATGCTGATTGTGGCTGATGACATAGCGCAACTTGAAGAGGTTGTTGATTCGCTGCACGGCCAATTAACAGCAACTATTTATGCCGATGGTAACGAACTTGCGGCGTATACAAGCATTACCGACAAGCTTGCTAATCGTGCCGGCAGGGTAATACTTAACGGCCCGCCAACAGGGGTTGAAGTTGGCAACGCTATGCATCACGGTGGCCCTTATCCCGCTACATCGGATAGTCGGTTTACATCGGTAGGTACATCATCCATCAAACGTTTTGTGCGCCCTGTATGCTGGCAAAACTGGAGTGAGGATTTACTGCCTGATGAATTAAAAACCAATAATCCGCTTAATATCTGGCGGTTGTTTAATAATGAATGGAAGAAATAAGAAGTCTTGAGTCGGTAGTCTCGAGTCCAGGGTCTTTTGACTCGAGACTTAGGACTCTGGACTTAAGACTAAACAAAAATATATGTCAAGTAAGACCTTTTTCTGTATAGACGCCCACACTTGCGGCAATCCCGTGCGGCTTGTAGCCGGCGGCGGACCCAACCTGGAGGGTAACAACATGAGCGAGAAGCGCCAGCACTTTTTAAAAGAGTACGACTGGATACGCAAAGGCCTTATGTTTGAACCGCGCGGCCATGATATGATGTCGGGCAGTATCCTTTACCCACCGCACGACCCGGCTAATGACGTAGCGGTTTTGTTTATCGAAACCAGCGGTTGTCTGCCCATGTGCGGGCACGGTACCATCGGCACTATTACCATAGCTGTAGAAGAGGGCCTTATCGTTCCAAAAACTCCCGGAATTATCCGGATGGAAGCGCCGGCCGGGCTGGTTCTTATTGAATATAAACAGGAAGGCAGCAAAGTAAAATCGGTAAAGCTCACCAACGTTGCCTCATACCTTGCGGCTGAAAACCTTGAAGTAGAATGCCCTGATTTAGGTATGTTAAAAGTTGACGTTAGCTACGGAGGGAACTACTACGCCATTGTTGACCCACAGCCCAACTTTAAGGGCCTTGAAGATTATACTGCCGACCAGTTAATATCGTGGAGCCGGGTTTTACGAAAAAGGATAAATGAGAAGTACACCTTCGTTCATCCCCAAAATCCAACCATAAACGGCTGCTCGCATATCCTTTGGGCCGGCAAAACCATATCGCCCGAAGCCACTGCACGCAACGCCGTTTTTTATGGCGATAAAGCGATTGACCGCTCCCCCTGCGGCACGGGCACATCAGCGCGTATGGCGCAATGGCATGCCAAAGGAAAATTAAAAAAAGGTGATAAATTTATACACGAAAGCATCATCGGCAGCCAGTTTATTGGTACGGTTGAGGATGAGGTAATGATAGGTGATAAACCGGCCATAATCCCCGGCATTGAAGGCTGGGCACGGGTTTATGGGTATAATACCATTAAAATAGATGATGAGGACCCATATGCGTTTGGGTTCCAGGTGATATAAAGTAATACTAAATTAACTACGCGTCATTGCGAGGAACGAAGCAATCTCTACGCAGGATAGTCAAGAACCTTAATGTTTGTGGGAACCTAAATGCGGCTTGCAAGGTCTCCATAATTTATTGGTCCATTGATTTGCATGTAAAGAGATTGCTTCGTTCCTCGCAATGACGCGCGGAGAAAGAAGAGCATAATGAGCAAAGCAATAATAATCGGCGGTGGTGTAATAGGTTTATTTTCGGCGTACTACCTGCACAAGTCGGGTTGGGAAGTCGACATTTTGGAGCAGGGCGACCTTAGCGACAATTGCTCATATGGCAATGCCGGCATGGTTACCCCAAGCCATTTTGTGCCGCTGGCGTCGCCGGGCATGATTGAACAGGGTATCCGCTGGATGTTTAACAGCAAGAGCCCGTTTTACGTAAAGCCATCCTTAAACAAGGAACTGATTGGCTGGGGACTGAAATTTGTAAAAAGCGCCACCAAAAAACATGTGGAACGCTCGGCCGGCGGATTGAGGGATATATCAGTACTGAGCCGGAATTTATACCACGAGTTTGAAAAGGATTCGGGTATCAACTTCGATTTGGAAGATAAGGGCATCCTGATGCTTTTTAAATCGGCAAAGGTTGAGGAAGAAGAAATTCATATGGTTGAAAAGGCAACTAACCTTGGCCTGGATGCACAATATTTGACATCTGAAGAAACGCGTAAACTGCAGCCCGATATTGAACTGGACATTTTAGGAGCAGTGCATTACCATTGTGATTCGCATATGTCGCCAAATAAGCTGATGAAGGGCTTAGTGAAATATTTGGAGGCCGAAGGTGTGCGCATACATCGCAACACCGAAGTTACCGGCATAAACCACGATGCGGGTAAAATAACATCAGTAAGTACAAAGAATGCTGAATATACCGGCGATAATTTTGTTATATCTGGTGGCTCATGGTCGCCGGGGATTGCCAGGCTGGCTGGTTTAAGCATACCGCTGATGCCGGGCAAGGGCTATTCATTTATGGTAAATGAGCCTGTTAAGAAAATGACCATCCCATCCATTCTTTGCGAAGCAAGGGTAGCTATAACCCCAATGAACGGCGGCATCCGCTTTGGTGGTACTATGGAAATTGGCAAAATAAACAAGCAGGTAAACATGAACAGGGTTAAGGGAATTGTTGAATCGGTCCCCAAATACTTCCCTGAATTTAAGCTGGATTTGCCGGCGGAGAAAGACGTGTGGTTTGGTTTCAGGCCATGCTCGCCGGATGGGTTGCCTTACATCGGCGTGTCAGGCAAATATAAAAATCTGGCTATTGCCACGGGGCATGCCATGATTGGTTTGGGCCTGGCGCCCGCCACGGGTAAACTTATTGCCGACGCGTTTAATGGAGAAAAACCTGTTATTGAAGCCGGATTGTTTAGCCCGAACAGGTACGACCGTTGATTTTTTTGATTACGTTGATTTCGCTGATTTTCCTTTGCGAAGTGCCGGGCATCATGAAAATCCTCTAATCCTTTAATCATGGTCCAGACAAAAAAAATGACCTGCCGCCTGGCAGGTCATCTCCATAAATCTTATTTCGAGCGCTGTTTACAAAACCGCTGCCGGTTCCTGTGCTTTTATCAGGTCGGTATCTGGCTTTGAAACATCAGTAAGCGCTACGCGGCCTCGGTCTTTTCTAAGTATGCGGTTAAATAATGATATCTCCCTGTCAAACAGAAACCTGAGGAATAGCTTAGTCCACGAAGTATGATAATGTAATGTATCGTAGTACTCAGGTGCAGTCTTTCTTATCTCGGGTAGTTTGTTCCATGGGATAGATGGAAAATCGTGATGTTCGTTATGGAAGCCTACGTTAAACGCAAGCACGTTCCATGAGCCGTAATAGCTGTAGGTTTCCTGCTCGTCGCTATGGGTAAGGTAATGCTCCTGTATCCAGCGGGCGCCAAGCGGGTGCAGGCCAACCGAAAACGAGAAGCTTAGTAATAAAAACGCTACCGCAGGCCATCCCATAAAGTACCATATCGCAGTAGTAAATGCTGCCTGCAATACAAAGTTGGTAACAATCCAGCCATCAATAGGGTGAATTTCGCGTAAACGTGATAAACGGAATATCTGGAACACCGGGAAAAACAACAGCCATAAAGCTTTGCCAAAAAATGAGCTACCTATCAACTTTGCTTCCCATTTGTTGGGCAGGTCGGCGTCAAGCTCGTGTATCCCCTGGAAAGAATGGTGTTTGATATGATATTTTTCGAACGAGATTGCGCTTGGCAAAATTTGCGGCAAGTTTGAAAACATTGAAGCCCACCTGTTTGCATTGCCATTTTTAAATAACAGCTTGTGGGTACACTCGTGTATCATTACAAAAAGGGCGTGGTCGGCAAAAGCGCCTAAAAGATAGGCTGCGCCAAAAATTATCCACCATGATTGGTCGCGTACAAACCATGCCAACACCACCTGGAAAGCCACCAAGCCTATAATGGCAAAAATTGTTGTTGGGTTTTTACCTATTAACTGCCTTAAATGCGGAAATTCTTTTAAAATTTTCTTTGTCCTTATACGGTGCGGTTCGGACTCCTGTGAGTAAACGAAATCAGTTCTTTTTGTCATTAGTGTAAATAGTATCAGGGGTAAAGATAATAATATGATGCTTAAATATAATTTTATTGTAAACTTTTATTCCTTGAAATTATATTAATAATTTATTTTTTTAATTCAAAACGCATTTATTGTGATGGATATTGTGAAAATGCCGCAGTATCCCGCTTATAAACCACAACCTGTGGTTGTTTCGCCCTGGTAAATTTTATGACGCCTGGCAGTTTAAATCGCACATAACCCGAAACACACCTAATATCCTGTTTTCTCTGCCGGTTAATTGGTTAAATATAAATATAGGATATAATTCTGAATTAAAATTGGCCTGCATATTGAAAATGCGGCCCGCCCAGGTCATAAAAGCGTTCGCCTTGGTTCACAAAGCGTACGCTATCGTACGGTTTTTTAAATAATTAAAAAATATTTACCTGATAATCAATACGTTAAAAATTGGGTATCAAATTTGGCATGGGTTAGTAAAATAATAAATAAATAATTCATCAATAAAACATACAAAAATGAAAACTATAATAATAACAGCAGCAATATTACTGGCAACAGTGTTTGGGCTAAGCAATTCAACCTATGCCACCGCAGCAAAAGACTCACAGGCGTATACCATATTAACCAATGTAAGCAACATCAACAAAATCGAGGTTCATGGCAACGTGGAGCTTTACGTATCTGCCGGTGCCACCGATCAGGTAAAAGTTTACAACCAATATTATAAAGAAACCGCATTGGTACAAAGCCAAAATGGCGCACTTTGCATATCATCATACAAAACAGAAAAACTGGTGGTTTGGGTAACCGTAAGCGATTTGCACAGCCTTGATGTTTACGATAACGCATCGGTAAAATCATTCGGCAAATTTTCGGCAATCGACATTGATGTCAAGCTTTATGACAATTCAACGGCGAAACTTGATATTGATGCTTTCCGCGCCAATATCACCCTCAATGACAATGCAAGAGCGAACGTTGCCGGCAATATCACCTACGCAGCACTTAAATATAACAAGGCATCACTGCTAACTACTACAAACCTGGTGGTTGATAACATCATCAAAACAGATGTTGATTGTGTTAAAGACAGCTCAGCAGATTTT
>JBDUDE010000499.1:0-7412 GCA_040003105.1 Mucilaginibacter sp.
CATGATTCTTCTTCGTGCCCTGTTGCCTTAACTAAAAAACCGCTATCGTGATAATAGGCGGCGGTTAGTAATAGGGTCAGTTCGTCACCGGCAATTCCATTGGCAAGGGCAAGGCGTTTGGCGGCTTCATACACATCGAGCGTGTGTGATGCATTGTGATAATTCAGATGGGCGGGCAGTTCGTCATTCAGTTTTTTAATAATATAATTCCCGGCATCATCCAGTTGCATACGACAAGGGTTTTTGCGGCGAATATATTAAAATGTTTTATTAGCCTTGTGCGCCGATATTTGTTTATTAGCCGATTATTTAGTTACTTGATTGAAAATATACGCCCATCTATATTATACATCGCCCAAAGTTTAATTTAATGAAGATATTCTGCCTGTTTTTATTTTTAAGTTCGACCATTGCATTTACTAAGGCACAAAAGATTGACACGGCTGCCGTAAACGTAGACAGCCTTGTGCGTATTGTTCTTGCCGACACAGGTAAAATAAACCTTGCAACAAATAAAGACAGCCTTTTTAGGTTGTTGCCATCGGCAAAACCAATCGCCAAAAGGTTAAAGTTGGTATATCAAATCATTACTAATGGGTCCGACTTTTCGGTGCAGGGTTTAAGTTATCATTACAAGATACTTAACTGGGCAAAGAAAAATAATGACCGGGTAACTGAGGCTGTTATTATTGCTGAATTGGGCCATAATATTTCGGGAAATGGCGATAACGACGCCGGCGTTAAAATATGTTTTTCGGCATTGAAAATAGCCCAACAGACTGGCAATAATCAGGTGCTTGGCCTTGTTTATGGTAATTTGAGCATTTGTTATGGCGATAATAACCTGGTATTGAGTAAAACTTACGCAGAAAAGGCGCTTCGATTTGCGCGGGCTGCCAGCGATACCATGACTATTGCATATGCATTGGATAATTTAACGCTGTATTGTTTACGTCTCCATGAAACCGAGGCGGCTAAGAATTATGGCTTAATGTTTATAAAATGGTGTGTTGACAATTATAAAGACCAGGCTCCCCTTGCTTTAATAAATTGGAGCCGGTTTGTTCCCGATGATGCGAAACTTAAATATTACCGTTATGCAGCTGTAATTGCGGCAAAAAGGTCCGACATTTCAAACACGGCGGAGGCCTTTATTAATATAAGTGGCTATTATTTAAAGAATAGTAAGCAGGACTCGGCGTTATTTTATGCGCGAAAGGCTTATCAAATGTCCGCAGGCTCATCGTTAAGGGCAAAGCTTAACCCAACGCTTCTACTTTCAAAGTGCTTTAACCGCCGGGCCGACAGCACACTTAAATACACCATTGAATACTATACCATCCGCGACAGCCTGCAAAACTTCAACAAAGCGCAGCGCGCCCAGGCAATGGCATTTGCCGATGAACAAAACCGGCGCGAAATTGAAGCGAAACAGGAAAAATATGTTGCCGACCTGGAACTTTACGGCCTTGGCGTTGTTGCCGCCTTTTTGATTTTAATGGCGATTATTTTATGGCGCGGCAGCAGGCGAAGAAAAATAGCTAATGAACTGTTGCAGGAGCAAAAAGACCAGTTAGAGGAAACGCTAAACGAACTGGAAGCTACCCAAAACCAACTTATTCAGTCCGAAAAGATGGCTTCGCTTGGTGAACTTACCGCGGGCATCGCGCACGAGATACAAAACCCGCTAAATTTTGTAAACAACTTTAGCGAGGTGAGCATAGAATTGATTGACGAAATGGGACTGGAGCTGGATAAAGGCGATAAAGACGAAGCGATTGCTATTGCGACTGATATTAAACAAAACCTTGAAAAAATCCGCCACCACGGCATGCAAGCCGATGGCATTGTAAAAGGCATGCTGCAACACCTGCAGGCAGGTAGCGGCACCAAAGAACCCACTAATATAAACGCCCTTGCATCCGAATTTATGCGGCTGGCTTATCACAGTCTGCGGGCAAAAGACAAATCCTTTAATGCCGAAATGGTGTTGCACCTTGAACCCGACCTGCCACAGGTAAATGTGGTGTCGCAGGATATTGGCAGGGTGTTGCTCAACTTGTTTAATAACGCGTTTTACGCAGTGCACCAAAAACAGAAAACCGCCGGCAAAGGTTACAAACCAGCCGTTGAGGTATCAACCAGCCTGTTTACGCCGCCATCGGGTAGCCAGGGTATATACCTGCGGGTTAAAGACAACGGCACCGGCATTCCCGATAGCATCAAGGAAAAAATAATGCAGCCGTTTTTCACCACCAAACCTACCGGCGAGGGCACCGGCTTGGGCCTGAGCTTGAGTTACGACATAATGGTTAAAGGCCACGGCGGTAAAATTGATGTTGACAGTGAAGAGGGAGAATACACCGAGTTTGCGGTTTGGCTGCCGTTAAATAACCTAACAAACGCATAATAGTAAACAGTTAAAATTTTAATATTTAACTTTAGTTCATAATATTGATATAACGTATGAGTTTCTTTTATTTCCTGGCCTCTTTTCTATTAATCCGGCGGCTGGTAAAGCGCTATAAATTTTCGCCTATATTCCCTAAATGGCGTGCAATGTTAAGCACAGCCAGCTGGATAATTATAGTTCTTTTTGGTGTTCAATTCAGCCTTGAAGATTGGGCAAGCGGCTTTATTGGCAGCGGGATATTATTAGCTTTATTGTTGTACGTAGATAAAGAGCCCGATTTTAAAGGTCAAAAGCCTTATATACAAGCCAATTTTCCGCTGGTAGCAGTTGGTTTTGTAAACGGGATAGCCGAATTGATAGCCGGCAACTTTTACGAGGAGCAGCATAATTGGTTTCTTCTGGTAACAACGGTAGCTTTTGTTTGGATTTTTGGCAAATGGGCAAATTCAAACAAACAGGAGGAGGAATTACGCATTGCCGCCGAGCGCAAAGCCGAACTCGAAGCGCTGGTAAGTGAGCGCACCGCCGAACTGGTTAAACAAAAAGAAAACCTGCAGGATATTGTCGAAGAGCTGAAGGCAACGCAGGACCAGCTGATACAGTCAGAAAAAATGGCTTCGCTGGGCGAACTTACTGCCGGCATAGCGCACGAAATACAAAACCCGCTGAACTTTGTAAACAACTTTAGCGAAGTGAGCATGGAACTTATTGATGAAATGGCCGAGGAACTGGAGAAAGGCGACAAAGAAGAAGCCATGGCGATAGCCGCAGACATCAAACAAAACCTGGAAAAAATACGCCACCATGGCCAGCGTGCCGACGGCATTGTTAAAGGCATGCTGCAGCACAGCCGTGCCAGCAGCACCACCAAAGAGCCAACCGACATCAACAAGCTGGCCGACGAATACCTGCGCCTCTCTTATCACGGTTTGCGGGCTAAGGACAAATCGTTCAACGCACATTTGGAGACACACCTGGCACCCGATTTGCCAATGGCCAACCTGGTACCGCAGGATGTGGGCCGCGTATTGCTAAACCTTTTTAACAATGCTTTTTACGCTGTGCAGCAAAAACACAAGACCTTAGGCGGCGATTTTAAACCCACCGTTGCTGTAAGCACAGCAATAGCGCCACCGGCAAAAGGGGCAGCGCCAGCACTGATTATAACAGTTAAAGACAATGGCACAGGCATCCCCGATGATATCAAGGAAAAAATAATGCAGCCGTTTTTTACCACCAAACCAACAGGTGAAGGCACCGGACTGGGTTTATCGTTAAGTTATGATATTGTAGTTAAGGCACACGGTGGAAAGCTGGATATTGAAAGCAAGGAAGGCGAGTATACCATATTTACCATAAGGCTTCCGTTGAAATAGTATTGATTTGATAAACGGCTGAAGCTACGGCAATGGACTCCTTTTTTAATCACAGTGCCCGGTGACGATGCTTCACGAATTTATTATTTTACGGATATTTAAACCATTAGGGAAACCAAAAAAGACCGACAGCTTGTTCAGTGGGTATTAATCCGCCAAACGTCACAATCAAACATTTCAATACCCATATAAATTTTAATACCTATATTTAACAGCCATGAAAATATTAGTAGTTGACGACGAAGCTGATGTGCAACCCCTTTTTTTACAGCGCTTTCGTAAAGAAATAAAAAACAACGAAATTGAATTTACCTTTGCCCAATCGGGCGAAGAAGCGCTTAATGTGTTGCATGAAGCACATTCAGAGATTGTACTGATATTATCAGACATTAACATGCCGGGCATGAGCGGGCTTGAATTGCTTACCCATATCCGTCACGATTTTCATAACCCGCCGCCCCCGCCGGTTGTAATGATGATTACTGCATACGGCGACGAGGAAAACCACAGGCAGGCCATGGAGAACGGCGCCGACGATTTTTTAACAAAGCCCCTGGATTTTAATTTATTAAAAGAAAAACTTAAAACATTTGGTGAATAATGGCTAAGATATTAGTGGTTGATGATGAGGCCGATTTGGAATTATTAGTAAAACAAAAATTTCGCCGTAAAATACGTGAAAACGTTTATGAGTTTGTATTCGCACAAAATGGCGAAGAAGCGCTGGAACGGGTAAAAGAGCACCCGGATTTGGATGTTATTTTAAGCGATATAAATATGCCTGTAATGGATGGGCTTACACTGCTTAGCCGCCTGCCCGAAGCTAACCCAATGGTTAAAGCGGTGGTGGTATCGGCTTATGGCGATATGCAGAATATACGCACCGCCATGAACCGCGGCGCTTTTGATTTTGTTTGCAAGCCGGTTGATTTTGAAGACCTTGACCTTACTATGGAAAAAACCATAGTGCACGTACGCCAGTTACAGGAAACCATGAAGGCCATCAAAGAAAACAACATCCTGAAGATGTATGTTGACGAAAACGTGCTCAACTTTATGAACCACAAGGAGTTTGAAGGCAGCCTGATGAAAAACGAGCTGATTGATGCCACGGTAATGTTTATTGATGTGTGCGGCTTTACCGCCATTACAGAGCAGGTGCCGGCCAACACCGTGGTTACCCTGCTTAATGGTTTGTTCGATAATATTGTAAAGGAAATTCTTGCACAGGGCGGCCACGTTGACAAATTTATGGGTGATGCAGTGATGTCGGTCTTCCGGGGCGAATATCATTTAGACAAGGCCATAGATGTAGCCCTGGTAGTGCGCGAACAACTAAAAAATATGCCCGAAATAAAACTGGGCGATATATCCTACAAACCAGAGGTATCAATCGGCATCAATTCCGGCGAAATGGTATCGGGCAACATCGGTTCAGCATCGTTAAAACGACTGGATTATACTGTTATCGGTGATACCGTAAACCTGTCGCAGCGCCTGCAATCAACAGCTAAAGCCGGGCAGATAATTATTACCGAAGAAGTTTACCACAAAGCCAAAGAATCGTTCAAATGCGAAAAAATAGGCGAGGTTGTGCTTAAAAACAAAGCGAAACCGGTTACTATTTACGAGGTGATAGAATAAGGGGCCAAAAATACAAACAGGCGGCTCCCCTTTTCTTTAATAAACTTTTGCTGATATTGCTAATTACGTGCGTTGTCGCTTCGGGTTGTAAGCAATTACGTAATTAAGGTTGTCTTTTAAAACGGTTTTAACGTCCAGGCTTTGTTCAATTGCATTTAACGGCTGGTGCAGCCTCGATTTGATCGTATAATATACCGGCAAGGCTATTTCGGCAAAAATCTTTGCAGCAACCGCAGGGTAATAATCTTTCTGGATTTTTGTTTTCTGGGCCTCAGTACCAAGTACCAGTTCCCAGTTATCATCTGCCTTAAAGCCATTTTCCAGCGCTGTATTTGTTAAGTCGAACAAATACATCCTGGTTTCTTTTTCTATATTCGGATTTTCCATATTAATTATTTTAGTGCTAATACCAGCAGGTTTGTAAAAAGGCGGGTAAGCAGTTGTGGGAACTGGATTAGTAAGTTTTGCGGAGCTTTATTGGAAAAAGACAGAGGATAATGGATATTCTTTGAATTCTGCGAAGAGTATGCTGTGGAGTGTTACCCTTATATAACGATTAAAAGGTTGTTTTGTTACGGTGGGCGGCAGTTTATTTAAAACGCATGATTACCTTCAATTTTTAAAACAAAAAAGCCCCGGATATTAATCCGAAGGCCCCTGTTCATGCAGTTCTCCCTAATAGAAACTACATTTACTTTGTTAAAAAGTCCGTTTGCCTGCGACAGTAACTGTTGCGTTATTGCCGTCGACAAATGTTGCTGCTAAAGCATCACCGGTAAGTTTGGCCAGCACTTTGCCGCCGTCAGCATCTACCAGTTCGTTATTTGCGTTAATTACACCATGAAATGAGTTGCTTTCTGATGAACCGGTTTTACGTGCCGCCCCGCCAAACAATTTCAAGCCCCGCGACAGCAACAAGTTAAAAGTGCCTGTCTCTGGCCGGGTGCTGTTATAAGTGCCTTCAAAACATTCAATCAGCGCGCTTGACGTTTCTTTGGCCAGGGTAAATGTTGCGCTGGTGTGGCCCGGGATGTTAAATGACGTAACCGTTGGCGAACCACCGTTTGCATCTACCGAGAAAGTAATACTTACGGCAGCTCCACCCAATGTGCCGGTAAAAGGGGCCACGTAAGTAGCGCCATCCACCACACTAACGCTTGCAGTTAGGTTTGCAGTAACACCATCGATAACCAAAACTGCGGTAACAGTGGTGCCGCTATTTGCCAGGTTAAACATAATGGTGCCGCTGGAACCGATTACTATTCCTTTATAAACGCCCTTATTTTTGGTGTCATTAGCCGCAACTGCATCGGGCGTGGCTTTACAGCTGGCGCAGGCATACGGCGGTTTTTTGTTGCTGTCTTTACTTTTAGAACAGCTAAACGTTGCCGTGACAATCAGCGCCAGGGCAACCACATAGTAATGTACATTCTTCATTTTTTATAGATTTTTGAGGGTTAAGATTTAATTTATTTTTTGGTTTGGTTGATTTTATTGTGATTATTTTACTGAAATACATATTTGTTAACCCACAGCTTTTTGTAGTCTTCATCGCTGCCGATAAATACAAGGCTGTTATCTTTTTTATCGAATATTGGCTGAAAGCTTTTGGTCATATAAAATTTCTCGTTACCCAGCACTGCAAAGCTGCTTACGCTTGAGCTTTGCAAATCAAGCTTTGCGATACGCGGGAAGAAGCGGGGATGATAGGTTGCCGAGCCGTTATAGGCATCAACAAAGCTGGCGTAACCTTTAAAGCCTTTAACCTCAATAACAAGCCAGTAAAATGATTTGCCGTCTTTGCCCAAAACAAAGGTTTGCTTCATCGGGAATATCTCGCTTTTTTTATCATTATTCATTTTTTGCGTACCGTATTGCGCTTTAAGCTGTCCGGATTTATCAAAATGAAAGCACACGATATCCTCGTAAGTTTTTACCGGGTTGCCCAGGCCAAGGCTGGTTTTACCGTTAAGCTGGCC
>JBDUDE010000975.1:0-7412 GCA_040003105.1 Mucilaginibacter sp.
CCAATGCGCGGGCATCATTAATACTATCCAGGCTGCAGCAGCCTGTTTCTTTTGAGCTGCCGCCCGATGAGGCGTAGTCCCAGGTTTTCATGGTAAGGCCGATAACTTCATAGCCCTGTTCGTGCAGCATAACTGCCGCTACCGAACTATCAACCCCGCCGCTCATTGCCACTAATATCCTGCCGTGCTTACTCATAATTTTGCAAAAGTACGAAATATCAGGTAGATGCGAGATGTGTATGAGAATTTGACGATGCTGTGAAGGAGAATCAAGAATCAAGAACCAAGAACCAGAAATCAAGACAAAAGAATGACGTGTGGGTTCGGTGTTGTTATTCCTGTCTTGGCTCTTCATTCTTGACTCTTGGTTCTATTTTTCCCGATATTTTTCAAATATCCCTTTATCAAACGGCGTCCACAAACAAGCTTTCTGGCCACAGGCTTTTAAAGCGTTATTTGCCCAGGTGTTGCAGGTATAAAAGAGATTGTAACGACCTTTTGCTTCGTAAAAAGCATCGTAGTTATTGTAATTAGCGTTTGTTTTTATGTTGATGACATTGTTGTTCGAATCAGTTTTAAAGCTGGAGCGGATGTATTTTATCAGCCTGCCATATTGTTCATTGCTGATAAGTATCTTTTTACAATCGTCGCCTTCTTGCAGGTTTTTATAAAATGTGGTGTGCATGGCAGATGTGCTCAAAGCAAATGCCGCCTTAAATGCCACACTGAATTTTAATTGCGACCAGGTAGGGGTGTTTAAATAAAAACCTTTATCACCCCAACCAAAGGCAACAAGCGTTGCTGCGGTATCCTTGCTGATGGTATTCTCAAATTTGATGTCCTTGCGCCAGTCGCAACGGTGGTTGCTAATGGGCAGCACCACGTCAGTATGCACCCCATTGGTGTGGATGTAAATAGTAATATCCGGTGAGGTGTTAGCCTCTTTGGCTATGGTTATTTTGGGAAGGGTATAGGCAGCTAATACCCAAAGCGCAACAAAGGCGATGAAACCCAACAATATGCGGCCAAAAATTTTAAAGATTTTTTTGAAATTCACGAGGGTGATAATTTGGTTTTGTTTGTAGAAACGCGATACATTGCGTCTCCCGCTGACAGGTAATCCGCATTTTTCTCTTTATACATCTATCTGTCAATAGGTAACCCAAGTCTGTCACTTTTATAAAGACGCAAGTATTGCGTCCTATAAAAAGCTACGGCCTTACCTGCCCATTTCCCCTTACCACCCATTTATAACTGGTCAATTCTTCCAAACCCATAGGCCCGCGTGCGTGCAGCTTTTGGGTGCTGATTCCTATTTCAGCACCAAGCCCAAATTGTGCGCCATCGGTAAAGGCGGTTGAGGCGTTTACATAAACTGCTGCGGCGTCAACCTGGTTTAGAAATGCTTCTGTTCGTGCGGCATCTTCAGATATGATGGCTTCGCTGTGTTTGGAACTGTATTTTTTAATATGTGCCAGGGCCTCTTCAAAACTAACCACAACTTTGAGCGACATCCGCATCGCCAAAAATTCCGTACCAAAATGTTCGGGTTTAGCATGGTTTAAACAGCCTTCGGGGTAGTGACCCTTTAATATGGTAAATGCGGTCTTATCAGCATAAATAGCCACCTTTTTTTCGCCTAATTGCTTCACCAGCTTTGGCAAATCACTAAGGCGGGTGTAGTGTACAATTAAACAATCTAAGGCGTTGCATACGCTTACCCGGCGGGTTTTGGCGTTAGAAACGATATTGGCGCCTTTTTCAACGTCGCCAAATTCGTCAAAATAGGTATGTACTATGCCTGCCCCGGTTTCAATTACGGGTACTTTGCTGTTATTGCGCACATGGTTAATCAGTTGCTGGCTGCCGCGTGGTACCAACACATCAACGTAGCCGGTAGCATTTAACAGCGCATCGCTGGCCTCGCGTTCGGCCGGCAGGAGGATGGCTACATTCGCGTCAATATCATGACTCAATAAAACCTCGTGAATAATGCCAATAATAGCTTTGTTTGAATGATGCGCATCGCTGCCGCCTTTTAAAATACAAACATTGCCTGTTTTAAAGCAAAGTGAAAAAACGTCGAAAGTCACATTTGGCCGGGCTTCATAAATTACGCCTACTACGCCGAGCGGTACGCGCACCTTAGTTATTTGCAGTCCATTCGGCATTGTTTTTTCTGAAAATACGTGCCCCAACGGGGTATCTAATGAAGCAATATTTTTTATTTCTTTGGCTATATCGGCAATACGTTCGGTGGTAAGCTTTAACCGGTCGTATTTGGGGTCCTTGTGGTCCATCAGATCGAGGTCTTTCTGATTTTCCGTTAGCAGGTGTTCTGTTTGGGCTATAGCAGCAGCGGCGAGGTCGGTTAAAACCTGATTTACAACACCCGGAGCTATAATTTTACCGCCGGCAGCCTTTGCATTTTCGAAATATGTGGTATAGCTTTTTAGCATTCTAAGTAAAGATAATCATAATGTATTAATGCTTTTTGGTTTTTTTGGCCGATAAATTCGGCTGCCCGTTCCGAGCCGTACTCGGCTATACCCAGGCCGATTGGTTTGTCGTTTTCATCTATTAATTTAATGATTTCGCCTTTTTTAAACGGGGAGATAATATTAATAACGCCAACGGGCAACAGGCTTGATGCTTTGGCCGATGTAAGCGCTGCCTTTGCACCGGCATTCACCTGCACAATTCCCTTGGCATAGTTACCGGCATGTGCCAGCCATTTCTTTTTACCGGATGCTGATTTATTGGGTACAAAGTAAGTATGCGCTATTTTATCAGCCAATACATCGAGTAAAATATTTTCACGGGTTCCGTTGGCAATATGCACGGCAATACCCAACTGCGCCACCTTTTGCGCCATGGTGGATTTGGTTATCATCCCCCCGCGACCAAACTGCGACTTACCCGAGCTTACAAACGCAGAGAAATCAATATGCTTCCCGGTAACTTCTTCAATTACCTTTGCGCCCTCCGTGTGAGGGTTGCCATCGTAAATACCATCCACATTAGTTAATACAATTAAAGCGTGGGCATTGAGCATGGAGGCAATCAGTCCGGCAAGTTCGTCGTTATCGGTAAACATCAGTTCAGTAACCGACACCACATCATTTTCATTTACTACCGGGATAACATGGTGCTGTAGTAATATTTTCAGGCAGTTTTTCATGTTGAGGTAATGCAACCTGTCACGGAAATCTTCCTTGGTGACCAGCACCTGTGAGCAAAGGATATTATATTTTTCGAACTGCTGGGCGTAGGTGTTTATCAGTTTAACCTGGCCGATTGAAGCGAATAACTGCCTGGTAGCGATGGAGTCGAATTTTTCGGAAATAGAAATCAAGCTGCGGCCCGAAGCCACCGCACCAGATGACACCAAAACCACTTCGATACCCTGCATTTTTATTTTGGCAATCTGCTCAACCAGGTGATTGATGCGATTTAAATCGGGCAGCCCATCCGCTTGTGTCAATACGTTTGAGCCGATTTTTATAATGATTCTTTGATAATTATAGGCCATTTCGATAGTAAATGGTGCAATATACAGGGAAAATATACAAGATGTTATGATTTTTATACAGTTTGTGTATAATTTCTATAATTATAGTATGTAATTAATGGTTTTTGTATCTGTTTGAGGGGTTTTATTATTTAATTTAAAGTAACTGTTGTTTTTTTGGCGAAACTACCTTGTTTTTTGCGCAGCCCATACACCATTGCGAGGACTGCCTGCCCGGACTTTGACGTGGTAACGAGAGCGTTTGGCATCAATCAATATTACCCCAAAGCAAAACCTTCAATTAAAATTATCTTTTCTACCGAGTTGTTTTTCATCTCCATAAAGCTTAACCGGGCAGGATTAGCAGCATAATGCTCAAAGTCGGCTTTACTGTTGAAGGTTACTAAATGGATTTCGTAGGGGAGTTCGCGGCTGCTTTCAACAAAAACGCTTTTATCGGGCCTGATGCGATAAATCAATTCAGCATTATGCCCTTTCAAAAGCGGTAAAACTTTGTCCACGAAAGCATGGAACTCCTGCTCGCATCCGGGCTTTATAAAAATAAGCTGCGTATAATAAATCATTCCGGCCTCCGATTACTTTAGAGACGAATATAAGGATTCCCCGATTAATTTCTAACTGATATACCCTTTGACATACTCTTTTGTTAGCTCCTCTTTTGGGTTCAGCAAAACCTCTTCAGTGGGACCAAACTCAATTATCTTGCCCATATAAACAAAGATGATATAATCAGATACCCGCCGGGCCTGGCGCAGGATGTGCGTCACCAACACGATAGAGTATTTCTCTTTAAGGCTGATGAATAAATCCTCGATAATAGCTGTTGACACCGGGTCAAGGGCCGAAGTTGATTCATCGCCTAAAATAATTTCAGGGCCAACTGCAAGGCCACGGGCAAGGCATAAGCGCTGCTGCTGACCGATAGAAAGACGCGTGGCCGATGCATTCAACCGATCTTTAACCTCATTCCATAGGCCGGTTGCTTTCAGTTGCTCTTCAACCAACTGATCGAGCACGTGTTTTTTACGGATGCCATGGATGCGCGGGCCATAAGCAACGTTATCGTAAATAGACATGGGCAGGGGATAGGGTCGCTGCGAAAGGAGCCCCATTTTTTTGCGGATATGGGTCACCTCGGCGTCCGGGGCGTAAATGTCCTCGCCGTCAACCAATACCTTGCCGATGATTTTTACATCGGCGGTGTTGTCCCAAAGGCGGTTGAATGATTTTAACAGCGTGGTTTTGCCGCAGCCGGAGGGGCCGATGATGGAGGTTACTTTTTTATCGGGGATATTGATATTAATATCCTTTAAAATATGCTGGGTGCCAATATGCACATCTAAATGTTGTACGCTTATATGAGGAGTCTTGGTCATTTTAAATTTTGTGTTTCGAGAATTTTTTAATCAGAATATCTGCCAGTACGGTGATGATAAGCACAATTACAGTTAGTATCAGCGCCGAGGCATAGCCGCGTCCCTGTACCTCTTCAATGGGACTGCCCAGCTGGAAAAATATGGCCAGCGGAAGGGTAGCGGCGGGTTCATGTAACGATGTGGGTATATTATCGCTAAACCCTGCAGTAAACAGCACCGAAGCAACATCGCCAATCGCACGGCCGAAAGACAGTAATATCGCAGTAAATATTCCCGGCCTTATCTGCCTTAAAACAACTTTGGCAGTTTCCCACCTGGTTGAGCCAAGCGACAGAGCCGCGTCGCGCAGTTCGAATGGCACGGTGCGGATAACTTCATCCAGGGTTCGAACCAAAATAGGGATAACCAGCAGTGTGACAGCTATAATACCGCCCAGTAACGATGCCCTGACACCAAAATAAACCATTATCAAAAAGCCGAAGGCTCCGTAAACGATGGACGGGATACCAAACAGCACATCAAAAGCCATGCGAATGGTGTTCGATAAAAAACGTTTGCCATCCATATATAAATTAATGAATATGGCAACCGGGATACTGATAATCAGCCCCAATATGGTAGCGCCGCCGGCAACGTAAAAAGAACCAATGATGGCGTTTAATATGCCACCCTCTTTACCAATGTAAAAGCCGCCGCCCGGTGTTTTGGTAATCATATCCCAATTTATATAGGGTATGCCTTTGATAAATACGGTGCCTACTATCAGGAAAAAGCTGCCTGATACGATGACGGTTGCCAGTATCATAAGTACACGGAAAAATAGTTCTTCAAACTTTCGCTTTTTCATGCAGCAAGCCTCCTTTCCAAACGGGCAAGTATCACCCTTGATAAAATATTAAACAGCAAAATAATGATGAACAGCAGCAACGCAGCAAACATCAATGCCGAATCGTACGAAGGAATGGAAAGCATTTCACCGTAATTATTGGCGATAAGCGCCGGCAGTGGATAGCCAGGGTCGAACACCGAGTGCGGAACGGCGGGATTATTTCCGCAGACCATCAATACAGCTATGGTTTCGCCAAAGGCACGGGAGATGGCCAATACGGTTGCCGCCACAATACCCGGCAAGGCCTTTCGCAGTATCACCTTTTTAATGGTTTCCCATTTGGTAGCGCCGAGGGAAAGGGATGCATCCTTTAATTCCTGCGGGATGGTGCGCAATACTTCGCTGATGATGCTTACTATCAGCGGGAATATCATCACCGCCAAAACGATGCCGCCTGCCAGCACGCTGTAGCCTGTTGAAAATTCAACAAAATGCGGGGCGATGTGCGCCTGTATAAGCGGGACAATAAACAGCACGCCCCAAACGCCAAAAATAACCGGCGGTATGCCCGAAAGCAAATTTACAAAAGGCGTAAGGATGCGTTTGACACGTGCAGGTGCATATTCAACAATGTACAAAGCCGTAAGCAGGCATAAAGGCAGCGCTATGACGATGGCAATTGCGGTAACCCATAACGTGCCCATTATAAACGGAAAAAAGCCGAACAGGCCTTTTAATGGTTTCCATACACTGGTGGTTATCAGCTCGGCCCAGCCCAGCCGGTGGATTATCGGGACAGATTTGTAGTACAGCCCGATACCGATGACCAATAATAGCGAAACTGATGCTAGTGTAAACACAAGCATCAGTTTCGAGAGGATTTTATCTTTGAGGAGTCGAAAGTTCATGTTTAGTTTAGTTCATAGTTGATGGTTCATAGTTCATAGCAGAAGAATAGTTTGCAAACGTGTTTTTACCATGAACTATCAACCATGAACTATGAACTTTTTTAATCAACTTTCTTTAGCTCCTCCTGTATTTTGGCTTTCGAAAGGGCTATGTATCCGTTGGCATCCACGTCTTTCTGCCCCTGGTTTAATACAAATTTTACAAACTCAACCAGTTCTTTTTTCTTAGGCTTACCTTTAAATAAGAAGCCGAGGTTGCGGGCCGGTGGCGAAGGGTATTTGCCGGCGGCAATAGCATCGGTTAAATGATCTACGGTGTCGTAAAAGTTTTCGTCAGCATCTATTTTGCCGTTGCCGTTTACGTCGATCGGCAGTGCGTGTACGCCGTCAACTTGTTTACGGCTTTTTAAATCGTACAGGTAGGCAATGTTGTTGTAGCCAATTGCGGTTATATCTTTTTTAACTGCCTGGGCTAATCCCGGGTCGCCATAAACGCCAACACCAATCAGGTCTTCCTGTTTTTTACCGAAGTATTTGGCCCAGGTTTCGCCGGCGCCGGCAGCATCCGAGCGGTTGTAAACATGGATGGGTACAGATATCTTACCGCCAAGCTGGCTCCAGTTTTTGATGTTGCCGGTTACAAATACATCAAGAAACTGGCCTCGTTTAACGCCTTTTGCCAGCAATGCAGCTGCGTTAGGATTTGAGGTATTAAAGGTTGGCAATACTGCATCTTTTGTTACATAGATGGTATACGCCCCTTTTTT
>JBDUDE010000458.1:0-2220 GCA_040003105.1 Mucilaginibacter sp.
GCTGGTTAGGGTTGATAACGGAGGACTCAGCAAATAACAATATGCCTTTTTATTGCTGCGCCCAACACGACCGCGCATCTGGTGCAGGTCGCTCAGGCCAAACATGTGGGCGTAGTTAATGATGATGGTGTTGGCGTTCGGAATGTCCAGCCCGGCTTCAATAATGGTAGTCGCCACAAGCACATCGTACTCGTGGTTCACAAACTTCAGCATCACATCTTCCAGTGCATCGCCTTCCAATTGCCCGTGGGCTATGCCGATACGGGCTTTTGGTACCAGCTTGTGTATCATGCCGCCAAGCTGGGGCAAATCGGCAACGCGGTTATGGATAAAAAACACCTGGCCGCCGCGGTCAATTTCGTGTTCAACGGCCTCTTTTATCAGTGTATCGTTAAATACATGCAACTCGGTAACCACAGGCTGCCGGTTTGGCGGCGGGGTTGATATAATAGATAAATCCCGGGCTCCCATCAGCGAAAAATGGAGGGTACGCGGGATAGGTGTTGCCGTTAAGGTAAGCGTATCCACATTGGCGCGCATTTGTTTTAGCTTCTCTTTTGTTGATACGCCGAATTTCTGCTCCTCGTCAATTATCATCAGCCCCAGGTCCTTAAACTTCACATCCTTACTCACCAGGCGGTGCGTGCCAATGATGATGTCAACCTTGCCTTCCTTAAGCTTTTCTAATGTTTCCTTTATCTGCTTGCTGCTTTTAAAGCGGTTTACATAATCGATGTTGGCAGGGAAGCCTTTCAACCTGTCAGTAAATGTTTTGTAATGCTGAGCCGCCAGGATAGTAGTCGGCACTAAGATAGCAACCTGCTTACTATCCGCAACCGCCTTAAATGCTGCACGGATGGCAACTTCGGTTTTACCAAAGCCCACGTCGCCGCAAATGAGGCGGTCCATCGGGTGCGGCGATTCCATATCCTTCTTAAAGTCGGCGGTGGCCTTTTCCTGGTCAGGGGTATCCTCGTAAATAAAGGAAGCTTCCAGCTCGGTTTGCAGATAGCTATCCCTGCTGAATGCATTGCCCACCTGTGTTTTACGTATGGCGTAAAGCTTAATCAGGTCGCGGGCTATGTCTTTAACTTTTTTTTTTGTTGTTTTCTTCAGCCTTTCCCAGGTGTCGGTACCAAGCTTGTTCATGCGCGGCACAGCGCCTTCCTTGCCGCTATATTTGCTGATGCGGTTTAACGAGTTGATGTTTACATACAGCAAATCGTTATCGGCATAAACCAGGCGTATCATTTCCTGCATTTTGCCGTTAACTTCCACCTTTTCCAATCCTGCATATTTGCCTATGCCATGGTCTATGTGGGTAACATAGTCGCCGGCTTTTAGTTCGCGCAGTTCTTTTAGGGTGATGGCCTGTGAGCGCTGGTAACCTTTTTTCAGCTTGTATTTGTAATAGCGGTCGAAGATCTGGTGGTCGGTATACCAGGCCAGTTTTTGCTCTCTGTCCACAAATCCTTCGCGGATAGAGATACTTATCGGCGTGAACTTTACCGTTTTATCCAAATCTTCCAATATGGCATAAAGCCGCTCCACCTGCCGGGAGGAATCGGTAAGGATAAAGTTTTCTATCTTATCGGTCTCGTTATTCTTAAAGTTATGAATCAGCAGTGTGAAATCTTTATTGAAAGACGGCTGCGGGCGCATATCGAAGTTTACCGCCTTAGCATCGGTATAAAAAAACTGTTTGCCAAACTCAACCAGCGGAAAATCATGCAATTGGTCGGCAATTAATTTTTCGTCGGTAAAAGCAAATTTGGGGTCAATCCAATCCGGGTTTTGGTTTTTTTCATCGGCCGATAAAGCCTTCCAAAGCGCTGTAGCTTTTTTAAACCCGCTTTGGATAATATCCAGGGTAAACTGCACATCTTTTATCCAAATCTGGGTACCGGCATCAACATATTCCAACAAGGATATATTGCTTTCCGTTAAAAACTTCGATTGTACATTGGGTACAATGGTGATGCTCTTCACCTGCTCAACCGATAGCTGGCTTTCAATCTCGAAAGTGCGTATAGACTCAATTAAATCGCCAAAAAACTCAACGCGATAGGGAAGTTCGTGTGAGAAGGAGAATATGTCGACAATGCCGCCGCGGATAGAGAACTGCCCGGGCTCATACACAAAATCAACCCGGTCAAAATCGTATTCTACCAAAAACTCGTTGATGAAATCTATCCCAAGCTTGTTATTTATCGAAATTTC
>JBDUDE010000215.1:0-2219 GCA_040003105.1 Mucilaginibacter sp.
AATGGGCAAAATTTTATCATAGTCACTATTGTACAATACATCAGCTTTACTTCGCTGCCATAAGCGCTAAGCCCAAGCGGGGAAATATTATGGATATTGTACATCGGCACAATGGCCGATACGCCTATCGAAAAAAATCTTACAAAATTACTGTTCACCAGGTTGTAGCTAAACCCTACCACTGCATCACCCAGGCCTGCGTCAACCAATTTGTACCCCGGGGCAACTATGTTTTGCTGGTATAAATAAGGTATAGTGGCAATAAAATCCAACCTGCGCGATATGCCGTAACCTATAAATAAGTTTGATGAATATGATGTAAAGCTGGTACCCGGCGCTCCCTTTATTACGTGGTCCTTATCATCAAACCTGTCGGTTTGGCGGTAATACGAAAATGTGGGGACGATGATGTTACGATATTTGCCAATAGGGAAGCCTGCAAATGTTGTTAACGGGGTTATTAAAACGAAAAGCAAACAGGTGTAAAGGCTAATCGAGACAGTTCTTTTCATTGTAAATTCAGGTCGGTTGTAAAATAAATTCCTTAATCAGTAATCCCTTTCGGGCGTGGTTTATACTTAATTAAAAAGTTTGATTTACGTATTGCATGGTTTAACGGCTCCTCAATAAGTTTAAATAAACATATAGAAACAGCGTTTAATACGATAAAAACGAGTAAAAGGTTTACCCAATCGTACTGGAAGGGCGAAATCCAGTCTTTTTGCCATTTATCGTACAGCGTAAAAATGTAGTCGTTTAACTGGTTAATGCTGCCGCTGATGAGGGTGTACATCCACCCCAAATGGATAAGGTAAAATATGTACGAGCTTTTGCCCAGCAGTTCGACAAAAGGGGTAGCCAGCAATTTTTTAAACCGGGTTTCCTCCGTAAGAATACCATAAAAAAAGAAGGCCACCATTATGCACAGCACATAATTATTGGTGATGATACCTATCGGTGTCTCCAGGCCAAATAACCAGGGCGCTATGGGCGTTTGCAGTGCCATTATAAATACGCAAACAAAAATCATGATAAAACCGCCGTAGGTAAAGCTGATTTTATTGGTGCGTTTAAAGCCGTTTTTCAGCACATAGCGGGCCAGCTGCACGCCCACAAAAAACTCAAAGCACCTGCCGAAAAAGGTAAACACCATTACAAAGCTGAACTCACCAAAAAAGCCATGCCAGTTAATATTGCGAAAAATAAGGAACATCACTATGGCGAAAAGCGTGATGATTACCGGTTGTATATAAAATTTGTTATATTTTTTGGCGATAAGAAAGATAATGGGCGCCGAAAAGTAGAAGCATTCCTCAACAGTTAAGCTCCAGCCCTGTGCGATACCGGTATCCCAGTACTGGTAAAAAAAGCCGCGCACAAAGGTGATATTCATAAACATAATCCCTACCGGGTTTGGCAATCCTTTAGTGACCTTGGCATCCCCGGTAATAAAAAAGTAAGCAAAAGCGGCAATAGTGAGCAAAAAGTACATCGGGTAAATGCGCGCCACCCTGTTTTTAAGATATTGCTTGAACCAGTCGGTAGTTAAATGAAAACTGTTGTAATACCTAAAAGTGATTAAAAAGCCCGACAGCACGAAAAAAATGCTTACACCGATATGGAACTCGCCGAAAAAACGCTGAATAATATGCGGGAAGCCGCCATCAAAAACCTCTGCAAAGTGGGAGATAAATACCAGGTAGGCCGCCAAAGCGCGTACACCGGTTAGTGCTGGTATATAGTTTTGTTGTAACCTCTGTGACAAACCGCTTAAATGTTATTTAATTTTTCTAAGATAAACTGAATTTTAAGCCTTGTACGCAAAAAGTTAATCTATGGGTGTGGAAAAGTTTATTTTAAGGTGTTTTTTATGTAGAGGCGCAATACTTTGCGTCCCTGAACTCTACGGAAAATATGTTCACTACATCTCATGCGCGAGACACAAGTATTGTGTCTCTACGGTTAGAATTTAAATATTTCATTCTGAATCGCATACAAAACCAGTCCTGTCCGCGTTTTCAGGTTCAGTTTTTGAAACAGCGACTCCCGGTAATTATCAACCGTGCGTGGACTTACAAACATCAGGTCGGCAATTTCTTTGTACGTTAATTCCGAGCAGCACAACCTTAGGAATTCAAATTCCTTGCGCGAAAAATCCGGGCCGTCATCATCGGCCACCTTGCGGATGAGCTTGCCGGAAACCATCTCATTTATATAAA
>JBDUDE010000846.1:0-7371 GCA_040003105.1 Mucilaginibacter sp.
GTTGTATTAGGCAAAACAGGTATGCCCCAATAACCTTCATTTGCAATACCGGCCCGGCCGCCGCCGGTATCCACCAATAGTCTTAAACAGGTAGTTAACGCGCCATTAATTGCATGGCGCCGCTCATCTGCCGGTACATAGTTGGGGTTTGCGGCAACTAATTGAATTGTGGCTTTCGCGCTACCTTCCCTGATTACGCTCCATGCTTCCGGCGTATTTGGGTTGTCCTTAAATACCCTGTTTTTGATCAGCTCGGCATACAAACCTCCATCGTACGAATGGTTGATCTCTTCGGTCATCAGCCCGTATAATTGGGGACTTACACTTGCGCCGGGTTTCGTTAAATCCAATGTCAGTTTAGGGTTTTGCGCTTCGGAATTTCCCGCGGCAAACAGTAGTAAACAAAAGCTTGAAAGGGCGAATAACTTCTTCATAATTGGTATTGATATATTAATTGTGTTTTTTACACTTATTTAAAAAATAATAGGTATCATATACATTTCCTGTCGAAACAGTTAATCTAAATTATACATTTTAACGGCGCATTCTGGTGCTGTTTATCAAAAAAACGCTTGTTGCTACAGGCCTGGACCAAATTGCGGCTATTACATATTGATACTTTACAAACCGCCGTGGGTTGGATCAGCCCTTGGAAACCAAACTGTCATTTCACCTGGCCCCCTGTTAGCCCAAGTATAGTAAGGAATCGCGGTGAGTACAACTTTTTTTGTTCCCTTTTTCAAATCACCACTTCTAATTGCATCGCCTTTTAGAACTGTTATGCCATTTAAGATGTCTTTTTCATATTGTGGCTTAAAAATTGTGTTACCAGGAATCATCAAGTCGCTTACTTTGCCATTGTTATCTTTCCATTCCGCGCTATAAATTATCGGACCGCGCTGTAATGCAATCTTATTCCTGTCATCCACCAACGCTTTATTTGCAGTAATCTTTTTAACATCCATCGGTAAATTCATCTGTACCTGGTCTCCTTTTTTCCACTTTCTATTTACAACTGCATAGCCGTTCTCAATATGATATTTGAGCGGCTGTCCATTCAGCTTTATTTCGATCTTTGAAGAGGACATATTTTCAAATGAATATAAATCTGATGGGATTGCTTTTGAACGGCTCCATCCCGGAATACGAATAAGCAGGTTAAAGTCGGAAGGTGATTCCGGATCTACTTTAAACATTAAATTACCGTTCCATGGATAATTGTTGACCTGGGTAATTTTTATTTTCTTCTCATTTACTTTAAGATCAGCTGCCCCTGCAATAAAAAGATTAACATAAACATTATTGCTTTTTTGCGCAAAAATATATCCGGGCAGAGAAGGCAGAAACCGAACCATATTAGTAGGGCAGCATGAACACTCAAACCAACCTGATCTTCCTGTTTCTAACGCAGAATGAGTAAAACCATTAGTTACCTGCATGGCATTGGTATAAAAAAACGACTTCCCGTCTAATCCTACGCCAGAGATCAACCCATTATATAGAACCTTTTCTAACAAGTCAATATATTTTGAATCGCCATGCAGTAAAAACATCCGTTGGTTCCAATATACCTCGCCTATGGAGGCGCAGGTCTCATTATAAGCTGTCGTATTCGGTAATTCATAATCAGCCCCAAATCTTTCGCCATTGGGGACTGCTCCTATCCCGCCCTGCACGTAAATTTTTTTGCCGACCATGTTATTCCATATCT
Source organism: Mucilaginibacter sp. (assembly GCA_040003105.1). GTDB lineage: Bacteria > Bacteroidota > Bacteroidia > Sphingobacteriales > Sphingobacteriaceae > Mucilaginibacter. The sequence continues at coordinate 1,712 of JBDUDE010000846.1, forward strand.
TGTCAATCGCTTCAATGTATTGCTTGTCGCCGGTTAGCGCAGCAACATCAGCTATTCCTGAATATAAATACATTGCTCTAACCGCATGCCCTTCTGCTTCATTCTGGTTCACAACGAGTTCATTATCCTGCCAGTACATCCCATTTTTCCACTCATCGGCGCTGGTTTTATCATATTCGCGTCTACCCCTTTCATCGATAAAAAATTTAGCTAAATCCAGGTACTCATTCTTGCCGGTAATCCGATACAAGCGCACAAGGCCCATTTCCACTATTTCATGACCGGGAGCAACATGCCTCTTTCCCGGGCCAAAGGTTTTAACCAGCAGATCGGCGTTTTTGAGCGCGATATCCAAAAAATTCCTTTTGGACGTGGCCAGGAAATGAGCACTTGCTGCCTCAAACATGTGGCCCGAGTTGTATAGTTCGTGGCTAAGCTCATTTTCTTTTACCCATCTTTCATTGCCAGACCATAAATGGGGGTGTAATGGATCAATGGTTCGGGCAGTATAAAGATATCCATCCGGCTCCTGGGCCTTCCCAACAACGTTTATTAGTGAATCTACATAGGCATCTAATTTTGGATCAGGATGCACGGCCAGGGAATAAGAGGCCCCCTCAATTGTTTTATAGATATCGGTATCATCAAATGGGAACTTGGTGCAAAATTTTCCTTCTTTTTTAGCAGCCATTTCGAAATTCTTAACACGGCCTGTATTTTCACAGCGTGCAAAAGAAGCTGGAATAGTTACCGTGCGATTAGTCTCGATACGGGGTAGCCAGAAATGATCATTCAATTTCACCTTTGTAAACGCTACCGGCTGAATAGCATAATCCTTAACCTGTGCGTTAACCATACCTCCATATAAATATAACAGGGATGCGATTATTAACTTTTTCATATTTTAATTTTCTTTAAACAACACTTTTTAAAACCGTACTTCTTTTTTAATACCGGGATAACTTATTGTTCTGTCTGGCGCCTGTTATATAGGATACTTAACATGCTAATCCTTTTTGATTTTCATTTGCAATTTGCTTAGCACCAGTTGCCCAACCTGCTGGCCTTCCTGCGTTCCAACTATGCAGGAAATTTTAAAATGTATACCGCCATAAACGCGTGATATGCCAGCTTCTTTTGCGGCTTCCCTGAAAGATTTAAAGTTACGGGGCGCTAATCCAAACTCGCTTTCTGAGGTATCGCGGTATGCAAAATTATCACCGAACTGGTGGGTCAAAACTTCGGCTGCTGCAGCTGATATAACCGCATGGCCGCTTACATATTCCGGGAACGAGGGCGTTTGAATATATGTTTTCCAATCAGGGTCCAAATATTTTGTAATAACAGTCTCGGGCCGAACTAAATTATATTTATATTTAAAATACCAGCAGTTGATAAATGCATCAAACAGGGCAATTGACGTTTCAGTATACGCGCATACAGTGCTGCTAAAATCGGCCTTGCAGGTTGTTGAGGCTATCCCCACGATATTCATCCAGTGGCCCCCGGGTGAGAATTTCTTAGTTCCAAAAGTGGCATGCCCAACTACATTTAATTTAAAGGCATTATCATCCCAAAAATCAGCAATATGCTTTTGTTCTGCAGTAAGGTTTGCGCCGATAGATTTTACATCCAGAACGTCCTTATAAAACTGGCTATTTATGTCCTTCATATCAAATAAAGGTGGTGGCGGCGGGGCAACCTGCGACGCAGAATCGAGTATTAAGGGCCTGATTTCCCCCCAGTGGGGTTCCAATGCTTGTGAATACATGGGCGGTGTAGGTATCCAACGTCCATCCTTTTTGGTAACCGAGTATTTACTGGCGGCTCGTGTTTGTGCATAATGATCGGTTTTACTCCATTTCATAATGTGTTTCGCAACTACACTTGAATAGTTCAGGGAATGCTCAAATACATCAGAAGGCATTCCGGCATCTTTTGCTTTCTGTTTTAGCGCGTCGACATATTCGTCCATGCTCCCCTCGGGAAATGTAACCGCATTGCCGACATAGCAAAACGCAAGCAGGGATGCAAACGGGTAATCGATTTCAACACCGGAAGCAGGCTTTGGAACAGCAGTCAAATGTTTGATCTGACCCGCCAGCGAGCGGAATTTTTTAGGGTCCCGGGCGGATATTACCTCATAAGCAGCGATATTGGCGTATGCATAGTTGCGTGAAGCAATAACCGGGGGGAAATTATTTTCAAGAATAATGTCATTTAATTTTTTCTCGGTAACCCGGTACAATTCGGGGTCATCCGTTATTTTTTGATAATCGGTTTTTTTGCAAGAGCAAAGCACCAGGAGTATCCCGAAGGTCAGGATTAAAAAACGACTCATATTCTTAATAATTAATAGCTCCAAAAAATTCCAATAAGCGCCCATTATTAATTAATTATAGTTCCCTTAACCAGATATTCCGGTAACTTATGGGTTCGCTTTTATCCCCATGAGCCTGCAACTTAATAGGAGAAGGACCATGTTTGCGATACGAGGGCTGACCAATGTAAGGAGTGTCACCTTTTAATTCGAAGTTATTTTGAACCAGGACGCCATTATGAAAGGCCGTTACCCTGGCGGGTGATTTTAACGATCCATCATCATTAAATCGCGGGGCGGTCCACAATACATCGTAAGTTTGCCATTTGCCGGGCGGCAAGGCCGCGTTAACCAACGGAATTGATTGCTTGTAGATACTACCCACTTGCCCGTTCACATAAGTTGCATTATTATAATTGTCGAGTACCTGTAGTTCATATCCGCCTGCACCCCAGGGAAACGCAGCTAAAAAAATACCGCTATTGCCCCTCGCCTGGCCCGATCCGGTTATATTAGAAGGTATCCGATACTCAATATGCAGCTGGAAATCCATAAAAGTCCTTTTAGTTTGAATATCCCCCACGCTTTTATCAACAGTTATTATATCATCTGCTACCAACCATTTTGTCTTTGAAGTAGTGTCTTTGGTTGGCACCCATTGATCAAGATTTTTGCCATCGAATAAAATCACCGCATCGGATGGGGCATCCCTGAACGTGTTTCCCGGGGTAATAACCTTTGGAACGGGTTTCCATATTTCTGTGTCTTCAGGTTTTGCGGTTTGCTGTGCAACCGCTAAAAAACAACTCCCTGTCAGCATTGCTGTAAATATGATATTGTATTTCATTTTAGTATTATTAGGTTCGTTAATTAAATTTCTTTCTTAAATATACAGATTAGATATTGCCTTTTTTCAACTCATCCACGGCATATTGGGCCGCACGTGCGGTTAACGCCATATAGGTGAGTGACGGGTTCTGGCAAGCACTCGAAGTCATGCACGCCCCATCGGTAACAAAAATATTTTGCGCATCCCAAACCTGGTTGTGCGCGTTAAGTACCGATGTTTTTGGATCTTTACCCATACGCGCACTTCCCATCTCATGAATACCCTGGCCAATGGCATAATTTTTATCCCAGGTTGTGATATTCTTTACGCCAGCTGCTTCGTACATCGCAACCAATTCTTTAATAATGTCTTTACGCATACGTAATTCATTCTCCTTCAAGCCGGCATCCATGGAAAGCACAGGCAAGCCCCACTTGTCTTTTACGTTTTTATCAAGGGTTACTTTGTTATCATGATATGGCAATATTTCACCAAAACCGGTTGCTCCGATATGCCAGGCTCCGGGTTCCGTCAGTGCATCTTTAAAACCAGCACCTATATTCATTTCGGCTACATCACGGCTCCAACCGTCCCGGCTCGCGCTTCCCTGGTAGCCATACCCCCGCAGAAAGTCTCTTTTATCACCGAACAAGTTAGCAAAACGTGGAATATAAAAACCATTCGCTCTACGGCCAAAATAGTATTTGTCTTCGTATCCTTCCACGGTTCCCTGTGCACCGAGCATGTAATGATGATCCATAATATTATGCCCTAATTCGCCGCTGCTACTGCCTAATCCTCCTTGCCATACATCTGTTGCCGAATTCATCAAAACCCATGCACTGTTCAGGGTAGAAGCATTGAGGAAAACGATCTTGGAGTAAAACTCATAGGTTTTATTTGTTTCGCCGTCAAGCACTTCAACACCCGTCGCTTTCCTGGTATCTTTATCGTACAAAATTTTGGTTACTATCGACCACGGCCTAACGGTAAGGTTACCCGTTGCCATTGCTGCGGGCAGCGTTGAAGATTGTGTGCTGAAATAACCGCCAAATGGGCAGCCTTCCCAACAACGGTTTCTGAACTGACATTGTGTTCTGGCTTGAATTGGAGCGGTAAGATTGGCCACACGACCAATAAACATGTGACGCTGATCCTTGTAAAAAGCTTTTATTCTTGATGCTACGTCTTTTTCCACACAGTTCAGCTGCATGGGCGGTAGGTAGTGACCATCGGGCAAATGTGGTAAACCTTCCATAGAGCCACTAATACCAGCAAATTTTTCTACATGGTCATACCATGGGGCCATCTCTTTATAACGAATGGGCCAGTCAATGGCAATGCCATCTTTTGCATTGGCTTCAAAGTCAAAATCACTCAGGCGGTAGCTTTGCCGTCCCCATAAGGTCGACCTTCCGCCTAATTGGTATGAACGCCACCAGGTAAATGGTTTAACCTCCACATAAGGGCAATCTTTTTCATTTACCCATGACTTCATCAATGGTTCCTGCGCCGCAGTTCCGTACATGGCCCAATCGCGGGATATAACAGGATTGTCCTTTTTTTGCTGTAAAGTGGCATTGCCTCTGTGCTCAAACTCCCATGGATCTTTTGTGGCGGTAACATAATCCTTTATGTGCTCATAATTACGGCCACGTTCAAGCATTAATACTTTCAGGCCTTTTTCAGTTAATTCTTTCGCAGCCCATCCGCCGCTTATCCCCGAGCCTATCACAATAGCGTCGTAGGTGTTTTGAATTTTAGCTTTGGTATTTACATTCAATGAGTCGATTGGCATTTGATTGGGATTTTAGTGTTGACTTAAATTATAGTTCAGCAATTTCTATTTTGCGGTAATAAATTTCGGCACCTTCAGATTGTACAATTATCCGCCCGTCATCAACCGACGGTGATTCGGCCGTATTTACTACTACTCCATTAACAATGTAGGTAATTTTACCCTTATCAGCTATTACTTCTACTGTGTTCCATTCGCCGGTGGGTTTTTCCGCGTTCTTTTTTTTCACTATGCGGTGAAAATTGTATGGCAGACTCCGTTTTCCATCGGTAATTACGGTAGCGCTGTCAATCAGCCAAATGTCACCCACATCGCCTTCCTGTATCTGGCATTCAATGGATTTTGGCCACACTTTATCTAAAGCATCAGTTTGCACATAGTACAAAATTCCGTTATCCCTTTTGGTGGTATCGGCATCTCTTGGCGGATATTTTTTTACACCCCATTTAAATTCAGCCACCAAATGAAAATTCTTATACTTCTTTTCGGTACACAGGTATCCAAACTCTTTCCCTGTAATATGCAGCAAGCCATCCTGTACCGAGAAAACCTTTTCGATATCATTATTTTTTCCTTTCGATGCCAGGAAGCTATACCATCCTTTAAAATCTTTGCCGTTAAAAATAGTGGTTTCTTTTACTGCGGTTTGTTGTGCATTTACAAAACCACAACCAATGAGGCCAATGGCGAATAATAGTTTTTTCATGAGTTTG
>JBDUDE010000120.1:0-7369 GCA_040003105.1 Mucilaginibacter sp.
TCTGTTGGTGGTTACCAGGATAACACCGTTGGCGCCCCTTGAACCATAAATTGCTGTAGCAGAAGCATCCTTCAATACGTCGACGCTTTTAACATCATTCGGATTGATATCGCCGATGGAGCCGGTAAACGGAATACCGTCCAGCACGATCAACGGATCGTTACTGGCGGTGAGCGACCGCTGGCCACGAATCAAAATCTGCATTGTTGCGCCGGGCTTGGTGGAGGTTTGAGACACCTCTACGCCGGGTAAACGGCCCTGTATGGCCTGGCTTATATTAGGCGCCGGAATATCTCGGATCCGGTCGCCGCTGATTGATGCAACCGAACCTGTTACAGCCTCCCGTCTTTGGGTTCCGTAACCTATCACCACCACGTCATTCAGGTTCTTACTGCTTTGGGTAAGACGGATGGAAAGATGAGATTGTCCGCTTATCTGGACCTCCTGGTCGTTATAACCTATAAAGGTAACTATCAATGCCTTCTCAGAAGCGGGTATCGTAATGGTAAAATTACCTGCCAGGTCAGCGACTGCTGTTGCCGGGCCGCCTTTAGCTTTTATGCTTGCCCCTGGTAAAGGCTGATTGTTTTCGTCTATTACTGTTCCGGTGATTTTCTTCGACTGTGCCACAGCTATGAAGCTGGACAGAAGTGCGAAAAGTAGTAATAAAGCAGATTTTCTGTTAAATTGTTGTATCGTTCTTTTCATAATTTCGGGTAAAAGGTTAGTAAGTTTTGTTTAAATCGAAGTCGCTGTCTGGTTTAACGGCTTCAGGCAATTCCAGGGTCCGGCCCTCGTATCAGGTTTTTCATCGTTTAATATTTTATGTGATAGTTTGTGCTGCGTTTATACTATGCAATCGATTTCATATTTTGTGAAAATTATTCCCGGTGTTTATTGCCGGGCGTACCGCCTTAAAATAAAATGAGTTTTGGGTTTATAATATTTGCTTAACGTAACAGGAATGTTAGGTAAGCCGTTTCCAAATGTCAATACAAGTATTTTCACCAGCTATGACAAATCATCAAAATCATGATAGTAATGTTCAAACGGCCGTATATTATCATGTTGGCGGAGACGCCAGGGCCTGCGGATAGAAAATAACCCGTTAATCACGATTTCGAGATCGATTATTTGGACAACAAACTGCGGATTAGAAACCGGGATTATGATCTATGCCACCGGCAGCGCTTTAGACCGCGAAGGGTTTCGTTTGCTACTCAGGTATTCAGACGGCAGGATGCCGAAACGTGTCTTAAACGTTCGCGAAAAATAACTTGGCGTACCAAAACCTGTTGTGTAAGCTATTTGGGCTACATTGTAATCACTGGCTTCCAACAGCGCAGCAGCTTTATCAAGCTTAACATTCCTGATATATTCTATCGGTGTCAAGCCGGTCATCTCCAACACTTTGGAATATAGTGAACCCCTGCTCATACCCACGTGTTTACTCATTTCCTCAACCGATAGGCCAGGATCGCTCAATCTGTCCTCTATGTACTTTAAAATGGTATTCAATAGTTTTACGTCGGCCGATTCAATATTGATCTGTTGCCCGACCAATTGTATCTGTTTAGAGTATGTATCCTTCAGGTTCCTGTTCAAGTCGAGCAAATTATCTATTTTGGTTTGAAGGATCTGGAAGTTGAACGGCTTTGTCAGGTAATCACTGGCGCCTGTTTGGAGGCCTTTCAACTCATCTTCTTCGCCGGTCATTGCAGTTAACAGTATCACAGGGGTGTGACAGGTACGTTTATCGGCTTTTATCTTTTCACTAAGTTCAATGCCATTCATGTGCGGCATACTGATATCGCTTACAACCAGGTTTACATGCGAAGCCAGCGTTTTTTGCCATCCTTCCCTGCCGTTACCTGCTTCAATTATATGATAGTATTTTTTCAAATGATCTGACAGGTAGCCGCGGAATTCTTCATTGTCTTCTACCAACAATATCGTCGGCATTTGCGCCGCAATTTCTTCAGCTCCGGCTTGCCCCCTAATTGCGGTGCCGTTGTTAACAACCGCGCACAAGGATTTCTTTGCGACATCTCCCAGGGCTTTGGCAAGCGGCAGCGTTACGGTAAACATCGAACCTTCTCCCGGGGTGCTTTCAACGCTGATGTTGCCGCCCTGCAGCTCAACAAACTCTTTAGTTATCGACAGGCCGATCCCGGTCCCCTGGTTAATTATTGCATTGTTTTGCCGCGATTGGTAAAACCGTTCAAAAATTTTCTCCTGGTCATCTTTGCGGATACCGATCCCTGTATCAGTTACAGTGAGAATGAGGCTTATTTCCTTTTCACCTTCTTCATTGATCTGCGTATTGATGGCAACAACCCCACCGCCAGGGGTAAATTTGAAAGCATTGGATAATAGGTTGAAAATAATGCGCTCTAATTTATCCTGGTCGTAAAGGACGAATAATTCGTCTTCCTCTATTTCGATATCCAGTGTAACCTGCTTTTTCAGGGCCAGGTCTCTGAATGCTTCGCAAGCCTCAATAATAAAATGTGTGATTTGTCCCGGCAAAAGATTCAATTTTAACTTCTGTTCTTCCATTTTGCGAAAGTCAAGCAATTGGTTAACCAAATTTAACAGCCGGCGCCCGTTTCTATTGATCATTTTCAGGTCTTCAACATCATCGCAGGGCCGGGATTTTTCAAGAAGTTTTTCCACAGGCGCCAAAATCAGCGATACCGGCGTGCGAAACTCATGGCTTAGGTCGGTCAGAAATTTTATCTTCAGCATATCCAGCTCGTGTAAACGTTCCGCTTCCAGTCTTTCCTGCTCTATCAGCTGTTTCACATGGAGTTTTTCCTGCGCCTGCTCAAATTGCCTGCGTATTTTTTGGATGCCCCGCTGCCTGATGAAAAACAACCCGGCACCAGCCATTAGCAGGTAAGCAGCATAAGCATAATTGGTTCGCCAAAAAGGCGGTAGTATGATAACTTTAATTCTTGTAACCGGGTTGTTCCACACGCGCTCATCTTTGCTGGCCATTACTTCAAACTCGTAAGTACCCGGATCAATGTTGGTATAACTGGCCGTTCTTGAATTGTGTACATAATTCCAGTGTTTATCAAAGCCTCCGAGCCTGTAAGCATATTGATTTTGTTTAGGTGAGGTGTAGTCGAGGGCCACATAGCTGATGGCGAAGTTTTGGCCATATTTCAAAACAATTTGTTTCGTAGTATTGATCTGTTCTTTAATAGGCGCCTGTTCTCCGGGGTTCACCTTTGCATTATCCACGGTTAAATCGCTTATTAACACTTTTCCAGGCCGGGAAACAGGTGGCAACTTTGAAGGGTTAAAATAATTAAAACCGTCCTGCCCGCCAAAATAAAGGTTGCCATCGCTGGTCCGTATGCCCGAACATGCGAAAAATGCGCCTTGCTGTACCCCGTTTTCTGTCGTGAAGTTGCGAAACATATTTTTTTCAGGGTCGTATGAACTGATGCCACGATCCGTACTTAACCAGAGGACTCCGTTGGTGTCCTGCAAAATGGTTTTTACAAAACAGTTAGCTAATCCCTGGCGTTCGTTATAGGAGATAAATTTTTGTGTGCGCGGATCGAAGCAGCTTAACCCCTGGTTTGTGCCGGCCCAAACAACGCCGTTTTGCGCAATTAACAGGTTTGATACCACATCGTCAGCCAATGTTGCGTTGTTTTTATTATAGAGTTTCCAGGAGCGGTTTTCCGGGTTGAAAACAAGGATGCCGGTACCATACGACCCGATCCACATTTGACCGCCCGGTGCCATCACGATGGATGCGACATAACCATTGATCGGCAGCTTGCGACTTCCTTTACCGTTTGCATTTTCAATCCCCAGGTGCGAAAATGTATGGGTTTTATCATCGAAAACATCTATACCATGTCCAAGCGTTCCAATCCATATCCTGCCGTCGCGATCCTCCGCTATACTTGAAATATCATTAACGCTGATTCCCGGCACCTGGTTACCTGCGGTAAATTGCTCATATTTATGGGTAACCGGGTCAATCCGAAACAGCCCGTCATGGTAAGTTCCGGCCCACAGCATTCCTTTTTTGTCGAGGTGTAATGACAATACAGATAATTGATTGCCAGGGCTTTTTAACCTGCTTCGCACATCGTAGGTATACAAAAGCCCGCTTTTTTTATCCAGGCGGGCTATTCCGCCGCCGTCTGTCCCGACAAAAATCTCACCATTCCTGCCTTCTGCAAATGCGGTTACTAAAGGCGATTTTAAGCCGGCAGCATCAAAAGGGTCACTTTTTTTATGACCGAACAGTGCAAGATGCTCATCATATTTCCCAACCCCTCCCGTCTGGGTGCCGATCCAATACAAACCATTGCGGTCGATATAAATACTGCGGATCGACTTGCTTTTCAAACTGCCGGTATTCCTGGGATCTGTAGTCAGGTACTGGAAAACGCCCGATCCCGGATCGAAGATGTTAACGCCATCTTCGGTTCCTATCCATATTTTTCCATCCGGCGCTATACGCAGGGCAAACAACACATTATTGCTAAGTGATTGGCCTAATTGATCGGAGTGACGGAAAACTTTGAAATGTCCGCTGCCAGCCCACTTGTTAAGCCCGTCATAAGTGGCGAACCACAAATCGCCTTTTGCATCTTCAATAATAGACTTGATGACGTTATTGCTTATGCTGCCCGGCGATGAATTGTCAAACGCAAACCGTATGAATGACTTTGAAACCCAGTTATATACATACAGGCCGTTGTTTGTTCCTATCCACATCCGGTGCTTGCTGTCTTCAAACAACGAAAGAATTACGTAAGAGCCCATATCCTTATTATCGGAATTTGGGATAGCGACATGAGTAATATGGCCCGTTTCAGGATCAATTCTGCGAAGATCTTCATAGGTACCCACCCATAGCTTACCCTCATGATCCTGGCAAATTGCCCTGATGGATACCGTCGAGACTTCCGGCCATGACCCATCTCCTTTAAAATTTGTGAACCGGTCAAATTTACGATCGTAGTAAGAAAGCCCCCCACCGCTTGTTCCTACCCATACTATTCCTTTATTATCTTCGAACAGCGACAGCACCTCGTTCGACGGGATGGTATTCCTTGAGCCGTCCTGGTGCCTGTAAATAACGAAATTACTTCCATCGAACTTGTCAAGTCCGTTAGCTGTGCCAAACCACATCATCCCGAACCTGTCTTTGATCACCGCATTTACAGTGTTGGAAGACAATCCTTCTTTTATAGTGATCGACGTAAAATTTATAGCGGTTTGGGCATTAACCCGGGCCGAAATCCAAAAAAGGAGCAGCAATGCCAGCAAATAACAGCTTTTAAACTTTCGCATATTTTATAATATTTACTTTACCAGACACGATATGCAATCGATTGCAGGCTATTGGAAAATTTTTTAATTGGTCGCTATTTGACAAATATAACTAAGTTGAAAAACAAATTTGATGTAAAATACCATTTGCCTAAGCTATACTGAACAATTTGGCGATTGTAACAAATTATTGTTGTCATCGGTTGGATAACGGTTAGGTTCAATCGCGGTATTGCCCCCAATGAGGTCCCAGCCAAGAAAGGACAGTTTGATATTTGCGGCCACGTGTTTTAGCGGGTTTAGGGCTTGAATTTATCTTTCAGGCACTTACTACGCTTCCATTTTAAATCACTGTCGTTACCCCGGCGTCTTTTTCAATTTCAGGGCTCGCCGGGTCAATGTCGGTAACTAAGTAGTCAATCGCACTTAGATTACAGATCTTCATTTTCTGTAACGAGTCGAGTTTTTGCCTGTATGCGGCAACCGGGAAACTTGCCTGGAAGTTTGCTGCCGAAAAGGCTATTTTTGCATCGCCCGTGATAAAGAATATGGTGGTATGCCTTGGTGCTTCCGATGGTCATTTCCGCGCCATCAACCTGGCCAGTGGTAAGTTATTGTGGAATTTTAATGAAGTAACCGGGTTTGTAGTAACAGACCGCTGATTTACGGGAATATCTCTTGCTGTAAAGATCAATAAAGCCAGTAAAAGCGTCTTCCCCATAGCATAAATACTCCTTAAGGCTACTTAACTATTTTTACCCGGATCACATTAAATGAGTAAGGTTTCAAACTTAATTTTATGCGATTATCATTAAGTGCTATTTCACTTGTTTTAGGGCTGATAGCCAGTGGCTCATTTAATGAATTTACCTTTTGCAGATCATCACTTTGTAACAACGTTAAAGTTCCGTTTGATCCTGCTATCACACCGTTTATCAAAAAATCAACCTTTTGCACTTCTTTTCCGCTGTTTACCATTTTAATGATCAACTCATGTGTGGCTGCATCCAGGGCAGCTGTGGCAAAACATCCGTTCTGCCCGGTAACCGCTTCATTATTCAGTGTAACCGGTACCACATCCGTACCTTTGTTTAAAGAATAAAGCTGCTGAACATAATAATTAGGTGTGCCGTAAGAGCGCAGGTTATCAAACCATATCAGGTCGGGTGTCCATTGCCAGCCCTCAACATGGGCAAATAACGGTGCATACGAGGCCATGCTTACCACATCAGCATTGCGCTCCAGGCCTGTCATAAAAGCGGCCTCAGCGATAGCACATTCCCAGTTATTTTTATTGTCAGGACTGCCTGTTGACACGCTTTGCGCCGCATATTCCCCAGCAAAAATTTTAGGCCCGGTACGGTCATAGTTATCGTAGCGCTTTACATTTTGCAAAAACCACTTAGGCGAGGCATAATAGTGTTCATCTAAAATTGATGCTTTAAGCTTGCGAAAGGTTTTATCTGCAAAATTAAATATATCACCTCCCGGGAATGGACCCAGGCTGCTTACCAATTTGATCTGTGGGTATTTGGCATGAATGGCCTTCTCAAATATCTTATACCTTTCAATATATTGCTCGCCCCACTGCTCGTTGCCAACTCCCATCATTTTTAAATTAAATGGTGCCGGGTGACCAAGATCCGCGCGCTTTTTACCCCATTTTGTATTAACAGAACCATTTGCAAACTCTACCAGGTCCAGCGCATCCTGAACATACGGACTAAGCTGATTTAACGGTACCAACTCGCAGGTATTAAACTGGCAAGCCATGCCGCAATTGATAATTGGCAGCGGGGAAGCTCCTATATCTTCAGCAATTTTAAAATATTCAAGGAAACCCAGGCCGAAACTTTGGTAATAATCGGGGGCCGGGCGATGTGCAAATTCAGTGTTCCAGCGGTTAATGATCATTCTGCGATTAGCCACATCGCCTATGGTTTTCTTCCATTGATAGCGGGTATCCAATTCACGCCCTTCCACGATACAACCGCCCGGAAAACGCAAAAATCCAGGCTTCATATCGGCAAGCTTTTGAACCAGGTCGGCACGCAAACCACCC
>JBDUDE010000475.1:0-2212 GCA_040003105.1 Mucilaginibacter sp.
AATGCTGCTTTCAGTACAATATGCAGGGTTATTGTAGGGCTTATAAAGTTATTGTATTTAAAGTTCTCTGTGGCAATTTTCCAGTCGCGGCGGTTAATAGCGGCATCGGCAACGGCAATAAACTCCTGCCCGGTATTTTTTTGTATCCCCGTTTTAAAGCTTATTTTTTTAATGATGCCGTGCATATTTAAATTACCGCTTATGATAACTTTTCGCAGGTCGGTAAGGTCAATATAGTCGGTATTGGTAATATCAAACCGGGCAACGGCAAACCGGCCGGAATCAAAAAAATTATCGCCTTTTAAGTTGCTCTCCAGTTTTTCTTTGTCGGGCGAGCTAAGGTCGGTAACCTGTAAACTTTGCATATCTATCAGGATATAGCCCCCAAGCAGTTTTTTCCCCTGCAGGCTTAGCTTACCCGAATAAATACCGATAGTGCCATCATGCGTGCCGGTGGGTTTGGTGGCATGCCAGCTAAGTTTGCTTTGTGATTTGTTTACATCCAGGGTGAAAACTTTACTTGTTTTTAATGATGGATTGCGGTTAAAGGGGCCGCCATTCACTAACAGCAGCACGCATAAAATTAAATTTTCCATAATTTTTCAGTTTTATTTTAAGGCAACATTACGGGCTTACCGGGTCACCTGGAAATAAAGTAGACCACAGGTAGAATTAATAGATGTGCGGCAATAAATAATTTAACACGGATACGTTTATCTACTAAATTTGATGTTGGTCGATTGAATAATACGTTCATCTTTTTTATGCCCATTTTTGAACGAACCAATAAACAAACCGAAAATGAAGTGGCCACTATTAAAGCGATTGATGTACCTGGTTTTTTGGATAATTATTACCCTGATATTTTTGTATGACAGGCGCTACCTGATACAAAAAGTGGGATTGGGGCATTTTGCTGAATGTACTATTGTGCGGCTCGCCTTAATAATCTCGCTGGCCTACCTGCACCTTTATTATCTTATACCGCGATATTTTTCAAATAAAAAGTATGTTCCGTATTTCGCCCTGCTGGTTTTATCGCTGGCGGTTTATGTAAGCCTGCAAAGCCTATATGATGTTTACCTGTATGGCGTTGTTATTGGCGCCCGTTATTACACTAATTTTTGGTATTCGTTCCCGTTCAATTTTATAACCACCGGGTGGTACCTGCTGCTCACCGTTGCCTTTAAGTTGAGTATCGATTGGTATGAACAACGCAGCGAGGTTTTAAAGTTGCAGGAAGAGTTGAGCCGCGTACCTGCATTTGTAAATACCGAAAAAGATGGTGAATACCTGTTTTTAAAATCGGGCACCAAAAAATTAAAAACCCCCATTGCAAGTGTTACCTACATACAGGGGTTGAAAGATTATTCGGTTGTATATACCGACGAAGGCAAAATAATTGTGAAAGGTACTTTAAAAGCGGTTGAAGAACTATTTCCTGAAAAGCACTTTACCCGGATACACAAATCATATATGGTAACCAACAGTAAAATTAAGCTGCTGGAAAGTAATAAGGTGGTGCTGCTAAACGGCGTTACCGTGCCGATAGGACGCAGTTATAAACACCTTTTAAATTTCCTGTAGTTGGATAGATTTATAAATTTCTGTAATCTTCGCGTACAGGGCTGAAAATATCAATCAGTTTGCAATCGGTTATGGCAGTGCCACTGTGCCAAACGTTTGATGGGATAACTACAAACAGGCCGCTATCCAACTGTTTGGTAACACCATCAATGTTGAACTCGAAAATTCCTTCGGTTAAAAATGAGCATTGCTCGTGCACATGTCTGTGGTAAGGCACCGAGCTGCCTGCCTTAACTTCGATAAAATTGATGGTATTGGTATCGGTATGTATTAACTTGGAGAAAAAGCCCGGAGCTATTTCTTTTACGTCGATATCACTAAAGCTGCGAAAAATGGATGCGTCCATGCTGTTCGGGTATTTAAACTTGTATACAATAATAGAAAATTAAAACGTTTTTTTTTCGATAAATAAAAACCGTGAAGCCTAAATTAAGGTTAAATTTACCACAGGTTTTACAAACCACTGACTATGGCATTTATTGACTATTACCAGGTTTTAGGTGTAGATAAAAAAGCGACGGATAAAGATATAAAGAACGCTTACCGCAAGCTTGCACGCAAATATCACCCCGACCTTAACCCTAACGATACAGCGGCGCATAAAAAATTCCAGCAGCTAAATGAA
>JBDUDE010000936.1:0-2210 GCA_040003105.1 Mucilaginibacter sp.
GTACGGATGGCTCGCGCCTGTCGTTCATGGGGCTGCCCTGCCCCAATATTTTTGCCGGAGAGCACGCATTTCACAGCAAGCATGAGTGGGTATCGGTACAGGACATGCAAAAAGCGGTAGAGACCATTTTGCATTTGTGTATGGTGTGGGAAGAGAAAAGCTGATCTGAGATTTGATTGTTGCTCCCGGACTCCACAGTTGCTCGTGCCTGCATCTATTTTACGCTATAACTCAATATCGTTTCTTTATCATAAATCGAGCCCGATACCCCGGTATCCGACTCAATCATGCCAACGCCTTTGGCAAGGTAGAAATCGTAAACCGTATAACTCATAAAACCGGAACCCAGATCATACTGAAGGTCAACATGTGTATGCATTACGTTAGTAAATGATTTGCCGTTAACAACCCAGGTTATGCCTTTTTCTTTAATGGTATTTATCATTTGTGCAGGGAAGCCATTAACGTAACCATCGGCCGTAGGACTGGTAGTCCAACTGTATCCTGCCGCCTTAGTGTCATTGCCTAAGTGTATTTCCACGTTAATTCCATAACCTGGGACGGCCTGGAGTATCGCAAAATCATGGTTAGCTGAGAAAAAATAACCTAATTGGTTGCCCTTTACTGTCGATGAACTGCTTGCTTCGTAATAGCTTTTGCCATTAAACGTTTTTGTGTTCCCAGTCATTTTTATCACGGTCGAACTTGTGGCGCCAGCAATTTCTTCTTTATAAGTCCATGTGCTGCCGGAAGTGACTGGGAAATAGCTATCGGATGTCGACGCGCCATCGCCTGGCTTTGGGTCGTTTTTTGAAGATATACAGCCCGTGACAAAAAAAGCCACAACAGTGATAAGGAAAAGGGTACGTTTCATGGGATAAATATATTAAAATCCCGACGATTTCCTTTTATGTAATTTTATTTCAAAAAACTAATTCGATATGTTTTAACGATAGGCTGTCAAACTATTCTCAGGCGTTAAAATGATACAAAAACACTACTTCGCCGGTGTATGCCGGTTTTTTCTCGCCGTCAATCTCCATGGTAACGCCAATGGTTGCTTTGGTGATGCCGCGCAAGTTAACAATAGCTACCAATTTGGCGTGCAGGCGCACCTGGCTGTCAACCTTCACGGGCTGGGCAAACCGGATGTTTTCAATGCTGTAGTTTATCTGCATCTTAAGGTTTTGCACGTCGGCAATCTGGTGCCAAAAGTAGGGCAGTAATGATACTGTCAGGTAGCCATGCGCAATGGTGGCTTTAAAAGGCCCTTCGTTTTCGGCGCGCACCGGGTCGGTATGTATCCACTGATGGTCGATGGTGGCTTCTGCAAATTTGTTTATCTGCTCCTGGGTTATGGTATGCCAGCCAGAAATGCCGATTTCCTTACCAAGGTAGGCTTCAAATTCGGGATGGTTTCTTATAACTATCATTGAATAACGTTTTAAGTTGATGACTAAATTGGATTGTAAAAATAGTAAACTGCCGGAGAATGCAAAATGTTTATTGGGCAGTAATAATATTCCTGGGCCGAATACGTTGAGATACGCAAATCATTCCCAAAATCAACTAAGGCTATAAAAAGGACGCCATAAACCCAGGGTCCAAAATAAAAAAAACCAGAAAGCATATCGATTAATTATCGATACCGATTCTGACCTAATATTTTTAAAAGAGACCTTCCGGCTAACCCCTGATTGACTAACCGCTAATCACTAATTTTTAAGACTCAACTCCTTGCTTTGCATCATTTTGCGCAGGTTATTAAGCGCATAACGCATACGGCCAAGGGCGGTATTAATGCTCACATCTGTAATGTCGGCAATTTCTTTGAAACTCATATCGCCAAAGTGGCGCATTATCAGCACTTCTTTTTGCTCGGCAGGCAGCAGGTGTATCAGCGATTTCAGGTCTTTATACGTTTGCTCTCTAACCATGCGGTCTTCGGTGCTTTCGTCATAATTGCCCAATACTTCAAAAATATCAAAATCATCCCCGTTGCTAACCATCGGCGCGCGCTTTTCGCGGCGGAAATGGTCAATCACCAAATTATGGGCTATACGTGTTACCCACGGCAAAAACTTACCCTCTTCGTTATATTTCCCGGCTTTTAAGGTATTTATCACCTTTATAAACGTATCCTGGAAAATGTCCTCGGCAAGATATTCGTCTTTAACAAGCAAATAAATGGAAGTGTATATTTTTGATTG
>JBDUDE010000054.1:0-2203 GCA_040003105.1 Mucilaginibacter sp.
CTTTATGAGGAGTTTCTCATTGATTTTTAAACAATTCTCACGGTCGGTTTTACTGATTGCCTGTTTTGCATTTGTGGGCACCTATGCCCATGCACAGGCGGATGCCGCAAAGGGCGAGGCCCTTTTCAAGTCCAAATGTACCAGCTGCCACAAGATTGACCAACTGGTAACCGGTCCGGCCCTGGGCCCGCAGCTTACCGAGGAAACTGACGATAAATACCTGATTAAATGGATACAAAATAACCAGGCGTTAATTGCAGCTAAAAACCCTAAAGCGGTTGCAATCTTCAATAAGTTTGAGCAGAAAGGTATGACTACTTTTCCGGAGCTTACTGATGCCGATGTAACCAACATTATTACGTTTGTACGTGCTGATTGGAAACGTATTCAGGATGAAGCTAAAAAGGCCCCTGCAGGTGGCGCTGCGGCTGCGGCAGACAAAGGCCCGAGCAAAATCATCATCCTTTCGTTGTTGGGTGTTATTGTTTTAGCTTTTATTATAATACTGGTTTTAAACCGTGTTATTACAACCTTAGAGCGTTTACTGGCAAAAAACAATGTTACCATACTTGAAGAAGTTACTGTTGACGGTGAGCCGGTTGACCGTTTAGCTTTCTTAAAGAAACTCGCAAAAAATAAGAAATTCGTTTTCTTCGTACTGCTGTGCGGTACTATATTTTTAGGGGTTTATACATTCATCGGATTATGGACTACCAACCTTCACCAGGGTTACCAGCCGGTTCAGCCTATAAAATTCCCGCACGATTTACATGCCGGCGCCATGAAAATTGATTGCCAGTACTGCCACTCTGGTGCTTACAAATCAAAAAATGCTTCAATCCCGTCGTTAAACGTATGTATGAACTGTCACGCTACAGTTAAAACTGAGTCGCCCGAAATACACAAGATTTATGACGCTTTGGGATATGACCCTGCTACCCATAAATACGACACCGCCAAATCGCACCCTATGCAATGGGTACGCATACACAACCTGCCCGACCTGGCTTACTTTAACCACTCGCAACACGTAAAAGTTGGTAAAATTAAATGCCAAACCTGCCACGGCCCGGTACAGGAAATGAAAGAAGTTTACCAGTACTCGCCACTTACCATGAAATGGTGTATACAGTGCCACAAACGTACCAACGTTGACGCTAAAGACAACGCCTACTATGCAAATTTGGAGCAGGTACACACATTGCTGAAAGAAGGCAAACAAGTTACCGCTGCAGTAATGGGCGGTATCGAGTGCGGCAAATGCCATTATTAATATTATTAAAACGCATTACAGTTTATATAGCTTAAATGGATAGCAATAAAAAATACTGGAAAGGTTTAGAAGAGCTGAACAAAACCCCGGAATTTGTTGAATTAAACAAAAACGAATTTGCGGAGCCTATTCCTATTGAAGATATTTTAACCGGTGGCGGTTTAACAGGCCGTACCCCACGCCGCGATTTTTTAAAGGCGCTTGGTTTTGGCGTTGGTGCTGTAACATTGGCTGCCTGTCAGCCGGTGCCGGTACACAAGTCTCTGCCTTATTTAATTAAGCCGGAAGAGATTACCCCGGGTGTACCAAACTATTACGTTTCGACCTATGACGGCCAAGCCATTTTGGTAAAAACCCGCGAAGGCCGCCCTATTAAAATTGAAGGCCACCCGAATGATATTTTAGCTAAAGGCGGTGCAAGTGCACAGGCACAAGCTTCTGTATTGGATCTTTATGACGTAAACCGCCTGCAGGGCCCGTTAAAAGACGGTAACCAAACAGGTTGGGCACAGGTTGACGATTTTGTGGTAAGGGAATTATTGGCGATACAGGCCAGCGGTAAAAAAATCGCTATCGTAACGTCGACAGTAACCAGCCCTTCAACACTGGGTGTTATTGCTGATTTTGTTAAGCAGTTCCCAGCTACCAAGCATATTAATTACGATGCCGTATCTTATACCGGTATCATCCAGGCCAATCAAAACAGTTTTGGTAAAGCAGTATTGCCGCATTACAACTTTGACAAGGCCGACATTATTGTAAGTTTTGCTGCCGATTTCCTTGGCACCTGGATCTCTCCTGAAGAGTTTACCCGCCAGTATGTTTCGAACAGGAACAATAAATCGCTGGAAAGCAAAAAAATGTCGCGTCATATCCAGTTTGAAACTGGTATGAGCCTTACCGGTTCAAATGCGGACGTAAGGATCCCAA
>JBDUDE010000124.1:0-7309 GCA_040003105.1 Mucilaginibacter sp.
TTATTCACCATATCTTTTAAAATGGCGCGGGCGCG
Source organism: Mucilaginibacter sp. (assembly GCA_040003105.1). Classification (GTDB taxonomy): domain Bacteria; phylum Bacteroidota; class Bacteroidia; order Sphingobacteriales; family Sphingobacteriaceae; genus Mucilaginibacter. The sequence continues at coordinate 36 of JBDUDE010000124.1, forward strand.
GTGCAGGTTGGTGCGCGATAATAGTTCGGTCATGCCAAGCTTGCTGCCAATTTCCTGGTGTGAGTAGCCTTCGATAGCATACATATTAAATACCGAGCGATAGGTTTGCGGCAATTGCTGTATCATCTGCATCAAATCTTTAGCCTCAAGGCCGTGGGCATTATAGCCGCTGCCTGCTCCGCTGTTTTCTTCGGTGAAGTCCTCCACTAAAACCATCGGCTTTAGTTTGCGGTAGCGCGATATGGCGCAATGAACCATGATTCGGCGTATCCAGCCCTCCAGGTTACCATCGCCACGGTAGTTGTGTGCGTTTTTGAACATCTTTATAAAGCCCTCCTGTAAAATATCCTGGGCCTCGTCTCTATCATGGGCATAGCGCATGCACACAGCCAGCATCCTGGGCGCTAAGGTTTTGTATAAAAGCTCCTGTTGCTTCCTATCGTTCTTAAGGCAGCCTTCCCACATTTCAGCTAATCGTATATCGGCGGTCATCATTGTGTTGTAATTTGATAGCTCTATGCCAATATTGATACCTATATTTTAAATTGCTGATAATCAATAAAATAAATTTTTAATCATCTACGAAAGTGTTCGTTTCCGAACGGTCAGTGATACAAAGGCGGACGATTGGGGGGCGGGGATGTTCATAGTTGATGGTTCATAGCCGGAAAGAGGTAGGCCGGATGGATTGTTACACTAAACAATTTGGTACCTTTGCCCATCCGGGATAAAAACCCGGCACACATATGACAAAAGAAATTGGAATTGTTTGTCCGCCCGGGCAACAGGAAGATGAAGCCGCTTTAATAAAAATTGCAGCCACATCGCTTAATATATCGCCACAAAAAATATCGGCCTTAAAAATTCTAAAACGCTCTATCGATGCCCGCAGCCGCAAGGTGGTTTACCGCATGCAGGTGCAGATTTTTGTGGATGAGGTTTACGTGCCCGAAACATTTATGGTTAACTACTCAGATGTAAAAGCAGCTAAACCGGTAATAATTATAGGTGCCGGACCGGCCGGGTTGTTTGCCGCCCTGCAATGTATTGAACTTGGATTAAAACCTATAATAGTTGAGCGCGGCAAAGACGTTAAACAGCGCCGCCGCGACTTGGCCAACATCAACAAGCAAGGCCTGGTAAACCCGGAATCGAACTACTGCTTTGGCGAGGGTGGCGCCGGCACTTATTCAGATGGTAAATTGTATACCCGCTCCACCAAGCGCGGCGATGTTAACGCCGTGCTGAAAACCTTTGTGGCCCATGGCGCAACGGAAGATATTTTGATAGATGCCCGCCCGCATATCGGCACAAATAAATTGCCGCAGATAATTACCTCGATAAAAGACAGCATACTAAATGCCGGCGGCGAGGTGCTTTTTGATGCAAAGGTTACCCGCCTGTTGGTTGAGTTTGGCAAGATAAAAGGCGTTGGGCTCGCCAATGGCGATAAGCTGATGGCCGATGCGGTAATACTGGCCACGGGCCACTCGGCCAGAGATATTTTCGAGATGCTGCACCATCAAAATATTTTGATTGAGGCTAAGCCCTTTGCCCTGGGCGTACGCATCGAGCACCCGCAGGAAATCATCGACCAGGCCCAGTACCATTGCGAACTTCGCGGGCCTGACTTGCCGCCATCTTATTATAACCTGGTTGAGCAGGTGGATGGCCGGGGCGTTTTTTCGTTCTGCATGTGTCCCGGCGGCATCATCGCACCCTGCGCAACCGAGGCCGATGAGATAGTAGTAAACGGATGGAGTCCGTCCAAACGGAATAACCCTTTTGCAAATTCCGGCACAGTAGTGCAGGTAAATTTGGAGGACGTGAAAGGCGACGAAACCGACCCGCTGCGGATGCTGCGCTTTCAGCAGCAGATCGAAAAACTGGCGTTTACCGCCGGCGGCGGACACCTGGTTGCGCCGGGGCAACGCATGATTGACTTTGTAGAGAACCGCTTGTCGAAAACCTTGCCCGAAAACTCCTACCTGCCCGGCACTAAAAGCATCGAACTAAAAGAAATTTTACCCGGCTGGATAAATGAGCGTTTGCGCAAAGCCTTGCCGGTTTTTGGACAAAAGATGAAGGGCTATTATACCAACGAGGCTATATTGGTGGGCGTGGAATCGCGCACATCGTCGCCGGTGAAAGTGCCGAGGGATAAAGAAACATTACAGCATCCCCAGGTAACAGGCTTGTTTCCCTGCGGCGAGGGAGCGGGGTATGCGGGTGGAATAATTTCTGCTGCTATTGACGGGATTAACTGCGCCATTGCGGCATCAAAACTATAACATGACGAATTCAGAAAAATTAAGCAAAGAGTTAGAACAGGTATTATCCGGCGACCCATGGTACGGCTCGCCGGTTTACGAGATATTGGATAAGGTGACATTTGAAGCCGCATTTGAAAAACCACCGGGCGGCGCGCACAGCATTGCCGCCATCGTGCTCCACATGCTATCGTGGACAGAAGAGGTAATGGACCGCCTGAACGGCATGACGGCCTCCATCCCCTCAAGCGGCGATTGGCCCGAAACCGACACCCCTACCGAACAAAAATGGCAGCAATATGTTAATGATTTGAAGCTGGTGAATGTAAATTTGCTGGGCATCATCCAAAACTTCGACGAAGAAAAATGGGCCGAACCGATATTGGACGAACGTAACCCCGAACTGGGCACCGGTGTAAGCAATGAAGAACTGGTACGAGGATTGATACAACACCACGTATACCATTCGGGGCAGGTGGCAATTTTAATAAGGACTATTAATGGCTGATAAAAAAACTTTAATATTAGGCGCAACACCCAACACCGGGCGCTATGCCAATCTCGCAGCCAACAGGCTGGTGCGGAGCGGGCATACTATTGTGAATGTTGGGATAAAAGAGGGAGAAGTTGCCGGTGTGCCTATTGAAAAGCCTGGAACCATCCATGATGATATTGACACCATTACACTATACGTTGGCCCCGCAAATCAGCAGGGCCTGTACACTTATATTTTAGATACTAACCCAAAACGCATAATCTTTAATCCCGGCACAGAAAACTCCGAGTTGCGCCGCATGGCAAATGAAAAGGGAATTAAAACGGAGTACGCCTGTACGCTGGTTATGTTATCGATAGGGCAGTATTAACCTTTCACAAACCTCTTTCACAGTATCGCTTATCGGCTTAAACTCAATACCAATTGCTTTCTTAATTTTCGAGTTATCGTAATCGCGGGTCAAAGATGCGGCTTGTGCCGATACCTTATCAATGGGCGGATTTTTACCTGTTAAGGCGCCAATTATTTTTGATGCGCGCCAGGCAATGCCCAGCATCCAGGGTTTGGCTAAGTTGGATGGTGGATTTACACCAAAACCTTCGGCAATTTCGGTAGTAAGTTGTTTATAACCCCGGTTTTCGGCGCTGATGATATAGCGTTCGCCGGTAATATCGGTATTCATTAGGGCTGTCATGCATTTGGCAACGTCTTCCACATCAACAAAACCACAACTGCCGGCGGTGTAAAACTTAAGGCCCTTGCGCACGGTTTCAAAAAGCTGTCCGCTGCCAGCGGTGCCCGCGTTGGCACCTATAATAATCGAGGGATTTACAACTACGGCATCAAGCCCTTCGGCAATACCGCGCCAAACTTCCATTTCACTTTCCAGTTTTGATATGGCATAACCATCGCTTTCGGTAGCCTGGTCCAGGTGGTGGTTTTCGGTTATCAAATCGCCGGGCTTGGCAAGGCCGATTGCCGCTACCGAACTTACATGTAACAGCCTGATATTTTGCAGCGCACAAAGGTTCACCAAATTGGCGGTACCCATTACGTTGGCGTTAATCATCGGCTTTTTATCAGCCTGTTTCAATGATACCCAGGCGGCACAATGATAAACCTGCGTTACATCCTTAAGCGCATCTTCCAACGCAAAAATATCCAGCATATCGGCCTCAACCCATTGTATTGGGTAAGGCAGCAAAATATCGGGGATTAATGATTGCGACCGCCGGGTACAACGGATAGAATTGTCCTGCTGCAAAAGCTGCAGCGCCACTTCCGAACCTAAAAAACCTGTTGCCCCGGTAATTAAAATCATACTGTGTGCAAAGAAACTAAGATTTATTGGATTTGAAGATTATCGGATTGAAAGTACGGGAAAAATCGTTTTCGCTCAGGCCGTTGCCCCGCGCTGACAAGTTAAACCCTTCACGGGTTTAAAAGATGTTAATCAAGCTTGATTATTTAACTGGCCTCGCCGCCGCAAATCCTATAATCCTTCCATCCTATAAATCTTAGTTTAATCTTAGTTTAAGACAGTGCAGGATAGTTAACTAAAAGCATTTTCATTAACTTGCCTAACCAATTTAAAAACATACCTGGGTATATTTTATGAGAAAGTTATTCTTCCTGTTCATCGCCTTTCATGTTACGGCCATTTGCATGGCGCAGGTTAAGGTTCAATATTTACTAACCGAAAATAAGGTTAACCCAATTTCCATTGATGCCCTTAATCCAAGATTTAGCTGGCAGATGGATGCGGGCGACAAGCGCGGCGTGATGCAGACTGCTTACGAGCTGAAAGTGAATAGCACAAAAGGCAAACACGAAGTTTGGAAAACCGGAAAAGTATCGTCCGACCAATCCATGTACATCATTTACAAAGGTGAACCGCTGGCATCGGGGCGAAAATATGTTTGGCAGGTAAGGGTTTGGGACAACGCGGGCAAAGCATCGGCATGGAGCCAACCGGCCACCTTTAGCATGGGAATGTTAAACGCTACCGATTGGAAAGCCAAATGGATTACCCCAGGCTTTGTTGAGGATTCGGTTAATCGCCCAAGCCCGCTGTTTCGCAAAGGGTTTAACTTAGCCAAAAAAGTGCAATCGGCCACGGCCTATATTACCTCGCATGGGTTATACGAGGCGCAGATAAACGGCAAGCGGGTGGGTGATGCGTTTTTAACCCCTGGCTGGACAACCTACAACAAGCGCCTGCAATACCAAGCCTATGATGTTACCAACTTGCTGCAACCGGGCGCAAACGCCGTTGGCGCAACATTAGGCAGCGGCTGGTACCGCGGACATATCGGTTTTGCAAACAAGCAAAACTATTACGGAAAAGACATTGCCCTGCTATTGCAACTGGAGGTTACCTATACCGACGGTAGTACCGAAACCATTGCTTCTGACGAATCGTGGAAATCATCTACCGGCCCGATTAGGTATGCCGAGATTTATAATGGCGCAACCATAGATAACCGCATGCAGCAGAAAAACTGGTCGACCGCCACATTTGACGATAAAAGCTGGTCGGGTGTAACGGTTAAAGATTATACAAAAAATACTTTAGTTGCTACCGTTAACGAGCCGGTGAGGAAGCATGAAACCTTTAAGCCCGTAAAAATATTTAAAACGCCAAAAGGTGAGGAGGTAATTGACTTTGGCCAGAACCTGGTTGGCTGGGTGCAAATGAAAGTGAGCGGCAACGCGGGCGACACCATTAAGCTATCTCATGCCGAAATTTTGGACAAACCCGGTAATTTTTATACCGATAACCTGCGCGCGGCACGGGCCCAGGACATATACGTTTTAAAGGGCGGCGGCGAAGAGGTATTTGAACCGCAGTTTACCTGGCAGGGGTTTAGGTATATTAAGGTTGAGGGCTACAAAAAAGATTTAAACGCGGCTGATTTTACGGCAATTGCGCTGTATTCGGACATGACTCCAACGGGCACATTTACCTGCTCAAACGACCTGATTAACAAGCTGCAGCACAACATACAGTGGGGGCAAAAGGGTAACTTTTTAGATGTGCCTACCGACTGCCCGCAGCGCGACGAGCGTTTAGGCTGGACAGGCGATGCGCAGGTGTTTTCGCGCACGGCTACTTATAACATGAACGCGCATAACTTTTTTACCAAATGGTTGAAAGATGTTGCAGCTGACCAATACGCCAGCGGCAGCGTCCCGTTTGTTATTCCCGATGTGCTAGGCAACGATAAAAACGAACAAGGTGCCAGCACCGGCTGGGCCGATGTGGCGGTTATTGTGCCATGGAACATGTACCTGGCCTATGGCGACAAGCAGATACTGGAAAACCAGTACAGCAGCATGAAGGCCTGGGTAAAATACATGCAGGACAAAAGCAAGAACGACCTTTGGAACACCGGCTTTCATTTCGGCGACTGGCTTTTCTACAGCGTGAACGACGATACCGACGGCACCTCGGCCATTACCAGCAAATTTTTAATTGCGCAGTGTTTCTGGGCACATTCAACCCAACTGATGATAGATGCCGCCAGGGTGCTTGGAAAAAAAGATGACGAGGCGGCCTATACAGCGTCGCTGGCCAGCATAAAAAAGGCCTTCGTTAACGAATATGTTACGCCAAATGGCCTGATATCATCAGACACACAAACTGGTTATGTGCTGGCGTTGGAGTTTGATATGCTTCCCGAAAATTTAAGGCAACAAGCTGCAGACAGGCTGGCAAATAACATCAGCAGGTATCGTAACCACCTTACTACGGGCTTTTTGGGCACTCCGTACTTGTGCCACGTGCTTAGCCGTTTTAATCATGCTGATGTGGCTTTCCGTCTTTTATTGCAGGATACTTACCCGTCATGGCTTTACCCGGTAAAAATGGGCGCCACCACCATTTGGGAAAGGTGGGACGGCATACGCCCCGACGGTACGCTCGAAACCCCAACCATGAATTCCTACAACCACTATGCCTATGGCGCCATCGGCGATTGGATGTACCGCGTTGTAGCAGGTATCGATACCAAAGAAGACGCGCCGGGCTATAAAGGGATAATTATAAAACCAACCCCCGGTGGTAATTTTACCAACGTCGAGGCTGATTACGATACCAACTATGGGAAAGTAAGATCGCACTGGAAAATTGACGGCAGTAACTTGCTGATGCATGTGGAGATACCAGCAAATACAACAGCAACGGTTTATATTCCCGCAGCCAGCGCAGCAGGAATAACCGAAAAGGGGGTTGCTTTATCGGCTACGCCGGGTGTAACCATGGCAAATGAATCGGCAGCAGGGTATGTGGCGGTTAATGTGGGCTCGGGGATTTATGATTTTAGTACGGTAAAACCGTGAGTAGTTGATTAAGTGAGTGGTTAATTAGGTTGGATTAAGTTATCACATCTATAAAACGCTCACATAATAACCTCAATTTAAACGATATTTAACTTAATCAACCATTCACTCAATCAACCTAATAAACCAGATATGGGCATAATTTTCGGCGTCTTTTTTCACTTCAT
>JBDUDE010001002.1:0-2193 GCA_040003105.1 Mucilaginibacter sp.
TCCCGTACGTCAGTTTAGCAAACTGATCCTTTCGGCCTCTCAGGCACCTCACCATGTTTAGCCTTGCGGCTGGAATTCCAATAATTCCCTTTTTTTCGGGATTGCAAATATAGCAATTAGGCTTATCCCTCAAAAAAAAAAATCGTTTTAATCATAATCTACCCGCACATGGTAAATGCTCATCAACATCCGCTTAAAAATCACCTTTATAGTTTCAATATCCTTCAGCGTTATATCACTGTCCTTCAATTGGTTTTGGTCGAGTTTGTATTTAACTATCCTGTCGACAAGGTTGCTTATTGATTGTTCGTCCGGCTCTTTTAAAGCGCGCGATGCGGCCTCAACCGAGTCGGCAAGCATCAAAACACCCTGCTCTTTCGAGAAAGGAATGGGCCCGGGATACCTAAAAGTGTTCTCGTCGATGAATTTTTCAGGAAAATTTTTCAAAAACGACTGGTAAAAATAATCCACCCTTGTGTCGCCGTGATGCGTCCGGATAAAGTTCACAACAATTTCGGGCAGGTTGGCTTTGCGGCCCATTTCAATCCCCCGGCTTACATGCCTGATGATTATTTGGGCGCTCTCCTGGTATGGCAGCTTATCATGCGGGTTGAAGCCTGATGTCTGGTTCTCGATAAAAAACAGCGGGTTCTCCATTTTGCCAATATCATGGTACAGGGCACCTGCCCTAACCAGCAACGCGTTGCCCCCGATGCTGTATATGGCGTTCTCGGCCAAATTAGCCACCTGCAGGGAATGCTGAAAGGTGCCCGGTGCTGTAAATGCCATTTCGCGCAATAAAGGCGCGTTGGTATTGGTGAGCTCGATTAAAGTGATGTCGGAAGTAATGGCGAATATTTTCTCGAAGATGTAAATCAGCGGGTAAGCCAGCAGCGTTAACAAAACGCTTACTATAAATGGCACAAAGTCCATCCAGTCGATACTCCTGATACTGCCTTCGCGGATAAATGAAATCCCCAGGAAAGCTACGAAATAAGTAAAGGTGATAATCAGCGCCGATATCAAGAATTGTTCGCGGCGTATGAGATTTTTAATACTGTAGATAGATACCATCCCCGCCGTAATTTCGAAATAAGCAAACTCGAAGCTGTTCGGCACAAAAAAACCGGCTATCAATACCACCAGCAAGTGAATGTTAAGCGCCAAACGGGTATCAAACAGTATGCGGATAATTATCGGTACTATGCAATAAGGGATGTAATATAAGTTTGGCAACTGTAGCTTTATAGCTATTGACAGCGTAAACAGCATTGCCGTAATAACCAGCAAAATGAGGCTCACCAGTCGGTTGTCAGCATAAATATCTTTGCGGAAAAGATACAGGAACACAATTAGTAAAGTAATGGTGATACCCACTAGCAAAAACTGGCCGAGCAGTACCAGCCGCCGGTCGCCGTTTATGCGGGCATTGTCTTCGAAAGCTTTCTTGTATGATTGAAGCTTTTGGTAAGCCTCGTCACTAACCACCGAACCCTTGGCTATAATAACCTCCCCCTTTTGCACCATTCCCCGCGTTGTCGAAAGGTTATCAACTGCCTCCTTCTCCAGCCTCGACGTTAACTTATTATCATAAATTAAATTAGGTTGCAGCCGGTTGTTAATCAAATCAAGCAAAAAAGCTTTATCCAAATCTTTATTGGCGCTTAAATACTTGTCGCAATAAGCCAGGGCCGTTTGTTTGGTGTAAAGGTCGATGGTGTTTTTATCGGTTGCCAGGTTAAAGGTTAGTATCGTTATCTTATAATTTTCGGCGTTTTGTTGAAATTTAGGGTTTAGCGCTAAAACACCTTTATCATAAATTGATTTTAACAGGTCATAACCTGCTGATTCGTATTTCGCCTTCTTATTGTCGGGAATGCCGGCGTTGTGCCATTTTATTTCAAAATCATTTTTAAACCCGTCAAGCTGGTGCCCCGGCATTTCGGCATCGGCCTGGTAGATGGGCGTTATACTGGCCAGCGCGGTTTTCTGGTCGCTCTCAATCTCCTGCTGTGTTTTTAATATGGCGAAATTATAAGGCGATATTAAATCCTTTTGGTTCCATATACGCCCCTTCTCAATATCATAGCTGAATTTGGCCTGTTTGGGCAGGGTAAACACAATTACACAAATACTCGCCAGCATCATTAAAAACTTAACATTACGCGAGTATTTGCGGAATAAAGCCTTTTG
>JBDUDE010000933.1:0-7281 GCA_040003105.1 Mucilaginibacter sp.
TTAGTCCCATTATATACAATTATCACATCATCGGTTAACGCTTTTGCCTGTTCAATACAGCCATTTATAATATCAGCAGCACTTTTTGTAATAATAACAACAGAAACCGGAACCATTTATTTAAATTTAGATGCCTTTAACGGCGGTGTTTGTTAATTATATCGGCTATTTGGGCTAAATGGTTGCCTTCGGTGTAAATTTTAAACAAATAAATTTCGCCGGTAAAATTAAAACTTCCGGCCGCCTTTATCGAACAGTAATAAAAACAGGTATTATAATATACTTTTTTAATTATTTGGTTATCAGTTAATTGTGTTGTGTTGTGTGATTTTTTTATAGTAGGTAGGCAACCTTTTTTAAACAATCAACGTGATAACGTTTAGAACAATGGGAACTACATTAGCTAACAGGATATAACCCATATGGGAGAAGAAGAGTTACATCAACTGATCGGGGGCTGTATAAAACAGGATAGAAAATGCCAGAAAATGCTTTATAAGGCTTTCTATGGCTTTTCGATGGGGATTTGCCTGCGCTATGCCGGGAACCGCGATGAAGCGGCGGAGGTGATGAACCAGGGTTTTTTTAAAGTGTTTACCCACATACAAAGCTTTGACACAAGCAGGCCTTTTAAGGCATGGCTGGGTAAAATAATGATGAATGTCTCCATTGATTATTATAGGGCAAATTTGAAAATGGCCTACACCGAGGATTTGGACCAGGCCGAACACGTGAGCGATGGCGACATTGCCGACAAAAACCTGAATTACAATGATCTTTTAGCGATGGTGCAAAAGCTGCCCCAGGCTTACCGTACGGTGTTTAACCTTTTTGCAATTGAGGGTTATTCGCACGAGGAAATCGCAACAATGCTTAACATAAATGCCGGTACGTCAAAATCGAATTTGCATAAGGCCAGGCAAAAGTTAAAAAATATGATATTAAAGGCAGATTCATCTGCTGGTGGTGCTAGTTATAGTAATGGCATGGATTGTGCCCCAATAGTGGCTATCAAAGCGATAAACATGAACGGGGTATTTATAAACAAAGGTATTTGAGAATGAACACAGAGAACGAAAAAAGATTGGACGATCTTTTTAAAAAGAAGCTGGAGGACCCGGTCGATGAGATCAGGTACGAGGAGGGGGATTGGGATGCGCTTGAACAGTTGCTGGATAAACCCAAACGCAAAGGGATTATATACCTGTGGCCAATTTTAAGCGGTATTGCCGCGTTGATGTTGATTTTTTTAGGATGGTGGGCCTTACGCCCTAAGGACGGCGGACAACAAAACGGTAACCCTGTGCAAATAGCAGCGCAACATAAAAAAGATACTATTATTGACAATAACAGGGTTGCAGGCACTAAAAAGCCGGATACTATTATCAACAAGCAGGCCATTGCCCGTCCGAATGTAAAAGACACTATTATTGATAAGTCGCGAACCATTGCCGTTAAAAAGGCTACCGGTATCACAACAAATAAAGTGCAGAGCATTGCCGGTAAAAACACACCTGCAATTAAAAGTAACCAGCAAAAACAATTGGCTACACCTGTAATAAAAAATAACAACCAACAGTTTGCCGTAACACCCGCAAATAATAAAAAGGATACTATTATTGACAATGCAGCTAAAGGTAATAAGGTAAGCAGCGATGCTTTTGCTTCAAACCAGGTACCAGTTACTAAGCCTGCAGCAACAGTAACACAACCTGCAGTAACACAACCTGCCGTAACGCAGCCAGCCGCTGATGCAACGAATGGTTTGGCAGCAAATACACAGGTAAAACCTAAGGTGAAACCGCAAATGGCTTATCGCCCGCAATATACCTTAAGTGTGGTAGCTGCGCCCGATTTAAACGGGGTAAGCTCGTTTGGCCAGGGCAAAGTAGGTACCAATATAGGCTTAACCTTTGCGGCGGGCCTTTCGCGAAAGCTTACGGTAACAACAGGTGTATTGTATTCGGTTAAGCCGTATGCTACTAATTTTAACAACTATCGTAACGGGGTGAAATGGGCCGTATCGCCTGACCAGGTTACTGCCGATTGCCGGATGCTTGATATTCCGTTAAATGTAAGCTACCAGGTTTATCGCCGGGGTCAAAATAAGTTATCGTTCGGCACCGGGTTGTCATCCTACATTATGCTGCACGAAAGTTATAAATTTGAATATAATGGCAGTGGTACCAACACCAGCGGCTACAGCAGTGGCGGCAATGCGGTTACCGGGCCGTCGGCCTATACTGTACCGGGAACGAGTAAATACTTTTTTGGCGTGGCAAATTTAAATGCCACCTATGAGCATCAAATTAATTCAAAGGTCGGAATCAGCATTCAGCCTTACGTGAAGATTCCTTTATCAAACATTGGCTACAGCCAGGTTAAGCTTCAATCTACCGGTGTTGCGGTGGGGCTCAGCTGGAACTTAAATTCTTTAACAAAACCCTAGAAAAATGAAATATTTAAGTATTATTTTACTTGCCTGGATGACAACATTCCAGGCGGGACAGGACCTCTACATTTGTAAAAATACGGGCATAACGCTGTTTTCTACTGCTCCAATTGAGGATATAAAGGCTGAAACAACTGCAGGGGTTTCAGTTTTTAACGCCGCTACCGGCGAGCTAAATTTTACCGTGCTCATCAGCTCATTCAGGTTCCCCAAATCGCTAATGCAGGAGCATTTTAACTCCGATTACATGGAGAGCGACAAATACCCGCGTGCTACTTTTAAAGGTAAAATTGCCGAAAAAATTGATGTGACGAAAGATGGTAGTTACCCGGTAAATGTAACCGGCGACCTAACCGTACATAACGTTACCATGAAACGCACAATACCCGGCACCGTGATTGTAAAAGGCGGCGCCGTAAGTATGAAATCGGAATTTATGGTAAAATGCATCGACCATCATATTGACATACCCAAAATTGTATTTCACAACATTGCCGAAAGCATTAAGATGACGGTTTCAGCAAACTACGTACTTAATAAATAATTATCACACACTAAACAATTCCCGATATGAAAAGATGTATAATCCTGTTAAGCTTTATGTTAGCAAGCGCAAGCTTAATGGCCCAAAAGGGCGATTCCGACAAAAAAACAACCGCAGCCGACTCGTTGCTGAACTCAATGAGCAGTGATAATGCAAAGGGGCCGATAGAAATTTATAAATCATCCCGGCTTGTTTTATCGCAAAGCACGAAAACCATCAAGAAAAATAATTTTAACTTTTTGGTGATACACCGTTTTGGCGATGTTGCCGGTAAGGATGGCGGCGGAAAACTTTACTATGGGCTTGATGACGTGGCCGATGTTTACATAAGATTTGAGTATGGAATTACCGACGATCTAAATATTGACATGGGCCGGAGCACTATTGGCGGCCTGGCCGATTTAGAACTGAAGTACGCGGTGTTGCACCAGGCCAACGGCGGCTCGCCGTTTGCCATAACTTTACTTGGCGAAACCGGTTTAAGGCCCTACGGCAAGGATTTTACAAAAGCGTCTGACAGGTTTTCCTATTTCGGGCAGGTAATTATAGCGCACAGCTTTTCGCCGGGCAACGTATTGCAAATAGCGCCATCAGTTGTTCGCAATAACACTCCGATACCATTTGTGCCTGGTAACGACCTTGATTTTATTGCCTTAAATGCCACCTTACGTTTAAAAGTTTCGAGAGGTGCAGGATTTATAATTGATTACGCACATTCATTCTCATCATACCAGCATACTAAGGGCACCGGCTTTTCAGACCCATTGGGTTTTGGTTTCGAGATGGAAACAGGCGGTCACGTATTTACACTTAACGTAACTAACGCCCGTGCGGTTAATGAAATTAATTACCTGAGTGGCACCCAATCAACTTATGGTCGCGGGCAATATAGAATAGGGTTCACGATATCAAGAATGTTTGATTTTAACGGGCATAAAAAAGACAAGAAGGAATAGAAGCACTGCAATAAATAATTATAAAAAGTTAAAATAGCACTATAATCAGGGCCGGTATTTTTATAACTTTATTAGCTGTAAACTAATACTGGCCTTTATTATGAAATATAAATTCTTTATAGCAGGCATAGCTAGTTTTATTGGTCTTTCCCTGTGTGTTAATACCGCCTTCGCCCAGGCAGATGCCGTTGGGATGTTTGATAAACACGAAGACATTGGTCACCCCAAAAATGCCGGGGCAGCAACTTACAATAAAGTTACCCACACCTATTTTTTAAAAGGCTCGGGCTACAACATCTGGTTTAACCGCGACGAGTTTCAGTACGTTTACAAAAAAATCAAGGGCGATTTTACGGCCACCGCCAATTTTGAATTCATCGGAGCAAAAGGCAACGACCATCGTAAAATAGGGTGGATGATTCGTGAGTCGGCCGACGAAAAATCTATCGAGCTAAATACTGTAGAGCACGGCGACGGTTTGACGGTTATGCAATGGCGCTCGTTTACCGGCGAAAATATGAAAGACCCCGAAGGCGAAATATTTTACCCTGAAAAAAAGTTTGAAGTAATGCAGCTGCAACGCATAGGCAAACGCCTCATCATGCGCATTGGCCATGTTGGCGAACCACTTAAAACCCTGGGTGCGCATATAATGAAAAATATGCCGGATGATGCGCTGCTAGGTTTATTCGTCTGCTCGCACGACCCGGAAGTGACTGAAGAAGCGAGGGTATGGGATGTGCATATTGACGTGCCCTGAATAGACAGGTCATAGGAGACGCAATGCATCGCGTCTCCTGCAAAATAGATCAACCGCATGCTGTCAATCTTTTGAAGCACCGCGTCTACGGCATCTAGTCGGTTGTATGTTGTTTTTAAGACTTTGTGCCCTCATCCTGCCTTTTTAGCAAAATCCCAATTATTGCCATCCACAGCACAAGTCCTGCAACAAATACCCTGAACCCGGTTAAATCCACAAAAATAAACCCGGCAATGAACCCGGTGATAACTAAAATGCAGGTAACCAAGCCAAAGTAACCAACCCACTTTGGAAAATTAGTTGTTTTGAGGATAACTATAGACCATAACGAAATAGCAATACACACCCCGCCTATAAAAATGTAATCGAATGCATGGTTGAGTGCGCTGTTATAGCTAAGCAGCAGCCCCAAAGATTTTCTGGCTTCCGGGTCGGCATCATAATGGTCGTTGATGAACAGCGGCAGTGCCAGCCCATTAACAGCGGCGGCCAGTAAAACAGCAAACATTCCCACGCAAACAGTAATAAAACCGCACATTGAAAAAGGATTGTCTGCAGATAGTTTTTTAGTCAGCCCCCAAAAGCCAAATAGCGTTACCGGGATAGAGAGAATTGCAAGCGAGTGCGTAATAATAATCATTGTTGAAATGTGCCGCAGGTGCTCAAGACTGCCACCGGTGGGGTGCATCACCATGGTAACGGTCATTATTGCCGCGCCTGTAATTAACGCCGTGCCGCTGTAGTAATTGAATTGATTTTTCATGTGCCTTTTTTGGTTTTTTGTTCGCCATGAAGGTAGGATAGCGCAAACAATAAGACACTTGACCACGGTCAAGAAAACAAACTTTTCCGTTTCATCCGGCTGAAGGTTTCGGGTGCCATGCCGAGATAGGAGGCAAGGTGTATTTGCGAAAAACGTAAAATCCAATCGGGACGGAGCTCCATTAGTTTTTCGAAACGTTGCTTTGGTTTATCAAAATGAGTGGTGAGGGTTGTTGCTTTTGTCCAGTTTTCCATCACCCGGCCAATTGCAAAAAACGCCTGGTTTCTGCCAATCAGGGCATGTAACTGGTGGATGCTGATGACCGAGATAACCGAATCTTCCAACGCTTCTATGGTGTTTACCGATGGCTTTTGGCTTACAAAGCTTTCATGGTCGGCAGCAAAGTCATATTCCGAAAAAAAGTTTAGTGTGTGCTCTTTTTCGTCAGCCTCATGAACCAGCCGCAAACTGCCCGAAATTATAATCACTATGAAATTACATACCTGGCCCTTGGATAAAATTGTGTCGCGCTTTTTAACTGTACGGCTGCTGGTTGCTTCAACAACCATTTCAACCTCGGCCGCCGAAAAGCTGCAAATGCGGTTCAGCGCTTTTGCAATCCCTATATATATAATTTCCGTTTGCTGAAGTGTTGTTTCCAATTGGTTTTAAATTATGGCGTAGCATAAATATAATTACAAGCCGGCATAATCTGTTATTTTTTTAATTGGGCATCAATCTTAACTGACAGATTCTGCTCTAACTCATCACTATAACCATCGCTGCTCATCAATACCACGCCATTTTTGTCAAGCAGGTAAAAGCCGGGTGTTCCGATGGTTTTAAATGATTTCCTGGTTTTTTTATCAGTGAGGTAAACCGGGAATTTAAGTCCGTTGGTTTTGATGTAGTTTTTAGCTTGCTGCGTGGACACGCCGCAGTAAACGCAAGCTATCTGGAAATCTTTAGCAGCATATTTTTCATTAAGCCGGTTTAAAAGGGGATTAGCAAGCGCATTGGCCGGGCAGCCGGTATCACCAAACTCAATCAGCAAAAGCTTGTTTTCAAATTCAGGTGGCGCAATACTTTTGTTTTCTAACGACGTTAGTTTAAGCGGCGGGGCCTTGTCGCCATCGGACAGCATTTTATCATTTGGCAAGCTAAATTTCGTCTTATCAAAATCGAATTCCTTTTCATCAATGCTCTCTTTAACCCGGAAATTTGAAAAATGGGTTTCATCATAATTGGTAATCCTGCCAATTACATGGCCTCCTTTTTCTGCTACGCCTGCGCCAGATTTCCTGAACATAACCGGCATGTCGCTGGCTTTATTTATGAACAGGTAAATATAAGTATAGTCGTGGTGGCTATTGTAAGTGGTATCATATTCATCTATAAAAAAACTGTGACAACTTGTTTTATCAACTATGGTGTCTTTGTGCTGAAAAATCCGGGGCGTTTTTTTGCGCAGGTTGTCCGTTATGGTTTCACAAACTGAAAGCAGGTCGGAAGCTATTTCATTCTGATCAGGCTTGGGATAGAACGTGTAAGTGCTGTCGTTTAAGTTAATTTTAAATAAGGTATCGTTTTTTAAAATGTATCTGAACTTTCCTTTATCTATTTCGCCTTCATCGTGAGCTGCTTTTACTTTACCATGCCCATCAAATAAAAGAACGGTGTTCCCGCTGCTGTATGTGGTATCGCCTTCGCTAAAAAGGTTTTTGTTTGTCGATTTATACGAATAGCTAAGATTTTTTAACGAATTCACTTTGTCGATGGTTTTTTGCAACGCGGTCACCGCGTGAT